>NZ_DFQP01000011.1:0-56288 GCF_002377845.1 Microbacterium sp. UBA3486 | reverse complement strand
GTCGGCGCGCGGGGTTAGGCTCGAAGGGTGACACCGGAACTCTCTGCACGCATCGTCGCGGACTCCCGCGACCGCGTGGCATGGTTGCGAGCCCGCTCGCGGGGCATCACGGCCACCGACGTGGCAGGTCTCACCTCGGAGAAGTCGATCGCCCGCGCGGCCGACTCCAAGCTCGGCGGCGGACCCCGCTTCGGCGGCAACGCCTACACCGATCATGGTCGACGACGCGAGCCCGAGATCGCGGCATGGGTCGCGGCCACCCATGGCATCCTCCCCTCCTCCGCACTGTTCCGCGCCGAGGTCGAGCACCGGCACCTGGCCACCCCCGACGGCATCGCGGTCGACGCCGACGGACGCGTGAAGCTCGCCGAGATCAAGACCACGAACAAGGCGTTCCGGGGCATCCCGCGCACCTACCTCCGTCAGGTGTGGTGGCAGCAGCACGTGCTCGGCGCCGAGCGGACCCTGTTCGTCTGGGAAGAGCACGTCGACTTCGCCCCGATCCACGATGAGCCGCGCTGCGTGTGGATCGACCGCGACGACCGCGAGATCGCGAAGCTCGTCGGCCTCGCCACGGACCTCATCGATGAGCTCTACCGACGCACCACCGGCCAGCAGGTTCCGAGCCGGGTGATGGATGCCGCCGCGAGCCGGCGCGAGCAGCTCCGTGAACGCGACGCGTTCCGCGCGCTGGCCCTCGCCGACTGATCCGACCCCCGCCGGGGCCGAGCCGGGCCTCACGTGCAGGTGTTGTTGCCACCGAGACCGAGCAGACCACCGACCGAGAGCGTGCGTGTCGCGGCCGGTGAGACCCACGACGTTCCGGCGTAGATCGTCTCGACCTTCACCGCATTGGACGATCCGAGAAGACTCCCCAGCAGCGTGTTCAGCAATCCGGAGCTGATCGTGGACGAGTAGGTGTAGGGGCCGGATCCGCTCTGCGTAACGTTGCTGTTGTCGACGACGACGTTGTTGATCGACAGCCGCTGCTGCACGGTCAGGTAGGGCGATGTCCACGTGATCGTGAAGCCGGTGAACGTGCCGAGGAAGCTCGTCACCGTGCACGAGGTGACCACGGGGGTGGCCAGGGTCGCTGCGGTGAACGTGCGCGTCGCATACTCGCTGTCGGTGAATGCGGCGTCGGTGACCTGCACAGCGGGCGTCGAGGCGACGCCGACGAGCACGACGAGGCCGAGGGCCCCTGCCAGGATGCGTGCGCGCGTCGGCCGCCTCATCGTCGACTCCGCGTCTCTGACGTCGCGCGTCGAGGCCGACCCGCGAGTGCGATGCCCGACGCCACCAGCGCCGAGCCGGCCATGACCGCCCACGGCATGCCCGGTGGCAGCCCCGTCGTCGCGAGGCCGCCGTCCGACCCCACGATCACCGTCTCGCCCGCCCCCTGCGCGTGCACGCGCACATCGGTACTGCCCGCGCCCGCACCCCCGGAGGGATCCAGGAAGATCGCGAGGCGAAGATGCGCCGTCTCGGTGTCGGCGACCTGTGCGAGCGGGATCTCGACCCCGTCGCGCGGGATGCTCCACGCCGTGCGAAGCGTGGCGGCACCATGGGGACATCCGGCGTCGGTCCATTCCTGCAGGCACAGGGAGACGTCGAGGAGCAGCTGTGCATCACCCGTCGCGCTGACCGCGATCCGCACGACCCCCGGATCCGGGGCATCGGCACTCACCGCGATGTCCCATTCCACCGGCTGTCCCGGCAGCAGGCTGCCGGCTGCCGTCCAGTCCGCGATCGAGACGAGGCGCAGGACCGACCCCTGGATGATCTGCGTCGTCGGCGCGCCCCACGCGGCCGTCGGCATCGTGACCACCGGCATCGTGACCGCGAGGACGGCGAGCAGGACGACGGCGAGCGCGCGCCTCATGGCCCGTTCCCGTCGGGATCGCGCCCGGACCGATGCTGCCCGCGCGGCCAGAACGCCCAGACGACCAGCGACGTCGCCGCAACTGTCAGAGCTCCCAGCACGATCGGGTTCCCCATGCCCGCGACGACGAGCGCGATACCGGGAACGGAGAACAGCACCTTCCGCACCGATGTCACCGGGTAGGGGAAGGGATCGTCTGCGGCGTTCGCGTCGCCACGCATCGTGATCACGCGTTCATCCGCGCTCGCTCCCCGGACGATCGTGGTGACGCGGTGGGTCACCGGCAGCTCCCCTTCGCGGTCGACGGTCACGACGTCGCCGACCTCGATCTCCGTCGCCGGGACGCGCTGCACCACCGCGACGGAGCCCGCGGGGATCGTCGGGGACATCGACCCGGTGCGGAACATGATGAGCGTGATCTGCGCCGTGAAGGCGAGCACGACGAGCAGGATGCAGATCGCACCGGCGACCGCGGCCATCCAGAGCAGCGCGTCGCCGATCACACGCCCCGGCCGCATGCCGGTATGTACCCTCGCCGCGGTCGCGTGGGGTTCGACCGCGGCGAGGGACGTCTCTTTCTCGCGCAGGCTCCTTCGCGTCATGGGGGTCGTCATCTCGTCCTCCTCCCTGCCATCCGCGCCTACGACGACGTTCCGAGGAGCTGCCAGGTCTGCGTCATCGTGAGTCCCTGCGCGGCGTTCGGGGCCGTCGTCGGGAGGGTGACCGCGAAGCAGTAGTTGACCTGAGCCGCACCGTTCGCCGTCACCGCCTGCGTCCCCGAACCCCCGGCGGTGAGCGCCGACCCGTCCGCGACGACGGCCGTCCCCGCCGCGTACGTGGTCGCGTTGCAGGTGGTGCCCGCGATCGTGCGCACACCGTAGGTGAGATACGTCGCGAGCCCCGTGCCGCCGGGTGTTCCCGCGGTCAGCTGGAGGTTTCCCGCCACCGAGGGGTTCGCCGTCTTCACGCTGAACAGCGCATACGTCGCGTTCCCCGGCGCCATCGCGGTGGGCGCGAGCTGGAAGTTCAGGGTCGCCGCCGCGCCCGTGGTGGCGTGACTCGAGAACGTGGAACCGTCGACCGCTCCGACGATGTCGAATCTCCCGGCCGTGAAGCTGGCGGATCCGTACTCGGAGTCGTTCCAGGCGGCGAGGGTGGCGGCGACGCCAATGCCGAGCACGAGCCCGCCCGCGAGGACGGCTCTCAGCCGACGGGAGCGCAGCTGCCGCCTCTCCCGCACATCTCTGCGGGTGACCATCACATGCTCAGTTCGTCGACGTGGCCGTGAACTTCCAGGTGGCGTTGGTCACCAGGCTCGGCGTGAGCGACGCATCCGCCGTCACCTTGAAACACAGCTGCACCGCTGTGCCGGGCACGGCCGAGGTGCCGCCGGCCGTGAGCGGAACCTGCGTCACGCCGGTCTGCACATCGAGCGTCGCTCCGGTCGCGATGGGCGTACCCGTGGCACTCGCCGCGTTGCACGCGGCGCCCGGTGCGAGCTGGTAGATCGAGTACGACAGATGACCGGTGTTCGAACTCGCGGCGGGGTCGGCCGTCGTGCCGTCGGCGACGAGGTTCGCTCCGCTCGTGGTGCCGGCTGCGAGGCGCACCCAGAATCCGGCGTAGACCGAACTCGTCGGCGACATGTTGCCCACGAGCCCCGCCGGCAGGGTGAAGGCGAGAGTCGCCGCGGTGCCGGCGGAGTTGTGGTCGGCGTACGCGGTGCCGTCGGTGGACCCCTGCAGATTGAATGCGCCCGCGGTGAACGTGCCGTTCGCGAACTCGGAGTCGTTCCAGACCGCGAGCGTCACTGCGGTGCCGATGCCGAGCACGAGTCCACCGGCCAGTACCGCCAGGACCTTGCGCTGGGTTGCCTTGGTTGCCATGTCGCTTCCCCCTCAGGAATTCGTGAACCACGCGAATGCCTGTCGTCCGGTCGCCCCTCAACGACCCCGCATCCGCGCGTTTGCGCCATCCTCTCCCCGCCTCATCCGCAGAACAAGGCGATTTCGCGCACGACATTCGCTCATCCCGCGCAGATCCGAATCCCTCTCGAAGATCGTTGACGTATATCAACGATCGGCGTATAGTTGACGCAGTTCAACCATCTCGTGCGCGCCAGAGCTGTCGCAGCATCTCCACCACCCTTCTGCGAAAGGTCACGCATGACCACGGATTCCCCCGTCAAGATGACGCATCGCCAGGTGCTCGAAGCCCTCACCGGCCTCCTCCTCGGCATGTTCGTCTCGATGATCGCCACCACGGTGGTCTCCACCTCGATGCCGGTCATCGTGCACGACCTCGGCGGCGACCAGGCCGCCTACACCTGGGTCATCACGGCGACGCTCCTCACCACCGCGATCTCGACCCCGATCTGGGGCAAGCTCGCCGACCTGTTCAATCGCAAGCTGCTGATCCAGATCGCGATCATCGTCTTCGTCGGAGCGACCGCTGCGGCCGGATTCGCGCAGGACACCAACACCCTCATCGCCTTCCGCGCCATCCAGGGCATCGGCGGCGGTGGGCTCGCCGCTCTCAGCCAGGTCATCATGGCCGACATCATCAGCCCGCGCGAGCGCGGCCGCTACATGGGTCTGTTCGGTGCCGTGATGGCTGTCGCCACCGTGGGCGGCCCGCTGCTCGGCGGATGGATCACCGACGTCGCCAACTGGCGCTGGAACTTCTTCGTCGCCCTCCCCTTCGCCGTGGCCGCACTGATCATCCTGCAGAAGACTCTGCACATCAGCACCGAGCGCACCCGCAAGGTGTCGATCGACTACGTCGGCATCGTGCTGCTGTCGGCCGCCGTCTCGCTGATCCTCATCTGGATCACCAACGCCGGCTCGACGTTCGACTGGTGGAGCACCGAGACCGTGCTCATGGTCGGCGGCGCCATCGTCTCGGCCATCGCCTTCATCATCGTCGAGCTCAAGGTGCGCGAGCCGCTCATCCCGCTCACGCTGTTCCGCGGCCGCACCTTCACCCTCTCGGTGCTCGCGTCGATCTCGATCGGCGTCGCGATGTTCGGCACCTCGGTGTACCTCGCGCAGTACATGCAGCTCTCCCGCGGTGCGACGCCGACCGAGGCCGGGCTCATGACCCTGCCGATGATGGCCGGCCTCCTGATCTCGTCGATGGTCATCGGCCAGCTCGTCACCCGTTTCGGCAAGTGGAAGGGCTACCTGATCCTCGGGTCGGTGCTGCTGATCGCGGGCTCCGTGATGCTGTCCACGTTGCACTACGACACGAACTTCGTCCTCGTCTCGATCTACATGTTCGTGATGGGCGCGGGCGTCGGCATGACCATGCAGAATCTCGTGCTCATCGTGCAGAACGTCGCGAAGCCCAGCGAGATGGGCGTCGCGAGCTCGGGCGTGACCTTCTTCCGCAGCCTCGGCGGCACGATCGGCGTCTCCGTCATGGGCGCCGTGCTCGCGAACAGCCTCACCGGTCTGTTCAGCGACGGCAAGGAGCGCATCGGGGCAGCGATCGCCCAGCTCGGCGACAAGGGCGCCGAAGTCGCCGCACAGCTCTCCAGCGGAACGCTGCCGGAGGTCCGCCTCCTCCCCGAACCGGTGCGCTCGATCATCGAGGACTTCTACGCCCAGGCCATCTCGCACGCGTTCCTGATCGGCATCCCGCTCGCGGTGATCAGCCTCATCGCGATCCTGTTCCTGCCGAACCGACCGCTGACGACGATGACCACGACCGAGCGCGCCCAGGCGGACGCCGCGAAGAAGAAGCCCGTCGACGACAGCGTCGACGGCGCGGTCGACGTGGCGATCGCCGACGCGACTGCGCTCTCCGGTGCCCCGACGACCGGCACCGTGACGGTCGTCGACCGCGCCGGTGACCGTGGAGACGGCGCCTCCGATGCCCGACGCTGAGAACGACGCCGACACCCCGGAGGCGCGGGCCGAAGCGGTCCGCGCCCTCGAGGCGGAGTTCAGTGAGCTGATCACGCACTTCCGCCGCGTCATCACCGAGAACGCCCATCGGGTGAGCCCCGGTCTGCTGCCCGGCGCCTACAAGATCTTCACGACGATCGCCCGATGCGAACGGGTGACCGTGTCGACGCTGTCCGAGCGGATGCTCATGGACAAGGGACAGGTCAGCCGCACGGTGCGCGAGCTGGAGGAACTCGGTCTGATCGAACGCACCGCCGACCCCGCCGACGGCCGTTCGTCCCTCCTGGAGCTCACGCCCCTCGGCACGGAGCGGTTGTCAGCGGCTCGACTGCCGCAGGAGGGCCTGCTGCTGCGCACGCTCGAGCAGTGGAGCCTCACCGACATCGGCAACCTCACCCGGTTGCTGCACGCCCTCGGTTCGGGCGTGACGCCGGGTTCGTCCGCCGCCGAATGATCGGGGCGCCGCCGAGCACACGCCGGGCCTCGGTGGCGACCTCCACGGCGATCGTGTCGAGCAACTCCGAGCGCAGGTTCCACTGCTGCCAATAGAGCTGCACGCGCAGGGTCGGTCCCCCCAAAGGCACGAGCCCAGCCGACTCCTGCAACAACGGCACCATCCCCCAACCGAGCCCCAGGGTGACGGCGAGAGCGTAGTCATGGGATGCGGGAACGTAGTGCCGCGGAACGCCCTCCTGCGCGACCGCCATCGCCCGAAGCCATTCGTGCTGCAGGGTGTCCCTCCGGTCGAAGTCGACGAACGGGGCTGCGGCCAGCGCGGTCGAGGTCGGCCCGTCCGGGAACCAGCGCGCCGCGAAACCCGGCTCGGCCATCGCCCGGTATTCCAGCACCCCGAGCGGTGACACCGAGCATCCGGAGACCGGAGACTCCTCGCTCGTGACGGCAGCCATCACCGTTCCCGATTCCAGGAGACGTGCGGTGAAGTTCTGGTCATCGCGGTGCAGGTCGAAGTCGATGTCGTGCGCGGCGGACAGGCGCGCGAGCGGAGTGAGGAACCAGGTCGCCATCGAGTCGGCGTTGACCGCGAGGGGGATGCTGATCCTGCGCGCGGCGCCGGCCTCGTCGATACCCACGCCGGCCAGCGCATCATGCTCCAGCAGAGCGACCTGCCGCGCCAGACGGACGACCGCCTCCCCCGCCTGCGTCAGCCGTGCGGGCTTGGTGCGCACGACCAGGATGCGCCCCAGCTGCTGCTCGAGAGTCTTCAACCGCTGACTCACCGCGGAAGGAGTGATCTGCAGTCGCCTCGAGGCGGCATCCAGTGTCCCCTCGTCGACGATGGCGGCGAGGGTGGCCGCGAGTTCGGGATCGATTCGCACATCAGCGATGCTAATGGTTCGGTAGAAATCTTCGCTTCTCTTGATGTCCGGCCGTTCCTAGGCTGTATCCATGCTCACGGTTCTCGCCGGCCTCGGCCTCGGTCTCTCCCTCATCGTCGCCATCGGCGCGCAGAACGTCTTCGTGCTGCGTCAGGGGATCCGCCGCGAGCACGTCCTCGCCGTCGTGATCATCTGCGCCCTCTCCGACGCGGCTCTGATCGCGGCCGGTGTCGCCGGACTCGGTTTCGTGATCTCCGCCGCCCCCTGGCTGGTGTTCGTCGCACGATGGGCGGGCGCACTGTTCCTTCTGGCCTACGGCATCCTGGCTGCACGCCGGGCCTGGCGCGGCGGAGAAGAGCTCGACGTCGACACCGCCGACGTCCCCGCGTCGGCATCGGGCGAGGGCGGCTCGACCCCCACGCTCACCGCCACGCGTCTGGCGCCCGTGGTCCTCACCACCCTCGCACTCACGTGGCTCAACCCTCACGTGTATCTCGACACCGTGCTGATGCTCGGATCGATCGCGGCCACCCACGGCGACGAGCGCTGGCTGTTCGCGGGCGGGGCGATCGCCGCCAGCATCCTGTGGTTCACGGCGCTGGGGTTCGGCGCCCGCTATCTGGGGCGCTGGTTGCGCACCCCGCGGTCGTGGCGCATCCTCGACGCCGTGATCGCCGTGATCATGATCGCGATCGCGATCAGCCTCGTGCTGCCCGTGCTGGGTGCCTGACGCGGCCTCAGGCTCCGTCGATCTGCGCGAGCCGAGCGCGGACGAGGCTCTCGAGCACGGCGCGTGGGATCGGATGCTCGGGTTGGAAGCGGATGGTGCCTTTGTCGACGCTGACGCCGGGATGCCCCTCCAGATCGTCCGCGACGGCCGCGACGGCATCCGGGCTGAACGGGTAGATGCCGATGTGCTTCTTGGCGCGCATCACCGAGAGCAGCGGCTTGCCGCCGTGCACGAGCGCGGGCATGCCGTAGCCCTTGCCCTGCTCGGACTCCGGCGCCTCCTGACGCGCGACCGCGTAGACCCGATCGATCGCCTCACGATCCGCCGTGGTGAGCTCTGCCAGGTAGTCGTCGATGGTTCCCACGAGGGCATCCTGCCACCGATCGACGCGCAGGGCGAGGACCGAGCGCGATCAGACGCCGTCGAGCGGACGCATGATGCGGGTGAGGAAACGCTTCGTGCGCTCGTGCTTCGGCGCGCTGAAGATCTCGGCCGGCGGCCCCTGCTCCACGACGACGCCGCCGTCCATGAACAGCACGTGATCGGCGGCTTCGCGCGCGAAGCTCAGCTCGTGGGTGACGACCGCCATGGTCCAGTTCTCGTCCGCGAGCTCCTTGATCACGAGCAGCACTTCGCCGACGAGTTCCGGATCGAGCGCACTGGTCGGCTCGTCGAACAGCAGCAGGTCGGGTTTGAGCGCGAGCGCGCGCACGATTCCCACGCGCTGCTGCTGTCCTCCGGAGAGTTGGTGCGGGCGGGCATCCGCCTTGTCGGCCAAACCGACCCGGTCGAGCAGCGCGAGCGCCTCGGCCACCACCTCGGCCTTCGGACGCCCCTGCACCCGCCACGGCCCCTCGATGACATTCTCGAGCACCGTCAGGTGCGGGAAGAGATTGTGGTGCTGGAACACCATCGCCGAGCGGTCGCGCAGCGCGAGCCGCTTCTGCTTCCGGACGCGGGGCGAAGGCCTCGCCTCCGGCGCGAAGTCGATCTCCGGCCCGCCCGCGACCACGATCGTGCCGGCGTCCGGTGTCTCGAGCCCGTTGAGCGCACGGAGCACGGTCGTCTTACCCGAGCCGCTGGGGCCGATGAGCACGACGACCTCGCCACGGTGCAGAGTCAGATCGATGCCGCGGAGCACCTCGTTGTCACCGAAGCTCTTGTGCAGGCCACGGGCGGTGAGCAGCGCCTCTGAAGTGTTGTCAGTGCGCGACACGACTGTCGAGCCTCCTCTCGAGGGCGCTCTGTCCGAACGACAGCACCAGGCAGAACACCCAGTAGACCAGCGCCGCGGCGAGGTAGAGCACCATGAACTCGTAGGTCGTCGACGCGATCTGCTGGGCCACCTTGAACAGCTCGGTCACGAGGATCAGCGACGCGAGCGAGGTGTCCTTCACGAGGGAGATGAACGTGTTCGACAGCGGCGGCACCGACACCCGCGCCGCCTGCGGCAGGATGATGCGCGTGAGCGTGCGCGTGCGGTTCATCCCCACGGTGTACGCGGCCTCCCACTGCCCCTGCGGGACGGAGAGGATGGCCGCACGCACCACCTCGGCGCCGTAGCCGCCGACATTGAGCGACAGCGCGATGATCGCGCTCGGCCATGGATCGATCGTGATCCCGATCGACGGCATGCCGTAGAAGATCACGAACAGCTGCACCAGCAGCGGCGTCCCCCGGATCACCGAGATGTAGAACCGCGCGACGCCAGAGAGGATCGGGTTCACGGAGATCCGCATCAGCGCGATGCCGATGGCGATGACGAGTCCCAGCGCGAACGATGCCAGTGCGAGCGGCACCGTCGCCGTCAGCCCCGCCCAGGCGATCGGCCCGAGCGAGTCGAGGAACAGCTGCCAGGGGTTCTCCATCGATTACTGCGAGACGTCTTCGCCGAAGTACTTCTTGCTGATCTCGGCCAGAGTTCCGTCCGCACGCAGCTCGTCGAGCGCCCCGTCGACCGCCGTGACGAGCGCTTCCTTGTCCTTGGTGAACGCGAAGGCCTGCTCGCCGGCATCGTCGGTCTCGGCGGCGATCTTCAGACCGGTCGGGCTGTTGGTCGTCTCGTAGTCGAGGAACGTCAGCTTGTCGTTGATGGTCGCATCGACGCGGCCCTGACGCAGGAGCTCGACGGCCTGCGCCCAGCCCTCGACGCCCTCGACCTTGGCACCCGATTCGGTGGCGAGGTCGTTCCAGTTGCTCGTGAGCGACTGTGCGGTGGTCTTGCCCTCGAGGTCGGCGAACGACGAGATCGAGTCGTCATCCTCGTTCACGACGATCACGCCGGGCGAGACCGTGTAGGGCGTGCTGAAGAGGTACTTCGCCTCACGCTCGTCGTTGATCGTGACCTGGTTGGCGATCACGTCGAAGCGTCCGGCGTCGAGGCCCGCGAAGATCGCATCCCACTGGGTCTCTTCGAACTTCACCTCGAGGCCGAGCTTGTCGGCGACGGCTTCGATGATCTCCACGTCGTATCCGGTGAGCTCGCCGGCGCCGTTGTCGCCGTGGAAGCTGAACGGGCGATACGTGCCCTCGGTTCCGACGGTGAGCGTGCCGTCCTTCGCGAGACCGTACTCCGAACTCGCGGAGCTCTCGCCACTGCCCGAGGTGCTCGCGGGCGTGCTCGACCCGCTGCAGGCGGTCAGGGCTGCGGCGGCGACGACGAGTGCGGTGACGGCGATGAGACGACGAGACATGAACCCTCCTGGGGTGTGAAGCGCGGTGCGAGTTTACGCGACCGACGCGGGAACTCCCCCACAGTACGTGGCGCTCGGCGGTTCGCCGCATCCGATGACGCTGCGTTTCGCGGGGCTGGCCTGCCCTCTCGCGGCCCCACCCCACTCTCGCGCCAGCAGGACGCAGAAACGCCCCCGGGCGAACCCGGGGGCGTTTCAGAGAGTCAGACTCAGATGGAGTTGACGTCCAGCGGGATGCCGGGGCCGAACGTGGTCGACACCGCACCCTTCTGGATGTAACGGCCCTTCGAGCTCGACGGCTTGAGGCGGACGATCTCCTCGAGCGCTGCGCCGATGTTCTCGTTCAGCTGCTCTGCGGTGAAGGATGCCTTGCCGACGACGAAGTGCACGTTGGCGTGCTTGTCGACGCGGAACTCGATCTTTCCGCCCTTGATCTCCTCGACGGCCTTGGCCGGGTTCGGAGTCACGGTACCGGTCTTCGGGTTCGGCATCAGACCACGCGGTCCGAGCACCTTTCCGAGACGACCGACCTGGCCCATGAGCTCCGGGGTGGAGACAGCGGCGTCGAAGTTGGTCCAGCCATCGGCGACCTTCTGGATGAGCTCGGCGCCGCCGACCTCATCGGCACCTGCGGCGATCGCAGCCTCGGCCGCGGGGCCGGTGGCGAAGACGATGACGCGGGCGGTCTTACCGGTGCCGTGGGGCAGGATGACGGTGCCGCGCACCATCTGGTCCGCCTTGCGGGGGTCGACGGCGAGCTTCAGCGCGACCTCGACGGTCGAGTCGAACTTCGTCGAGCCGGTCTCCTTCGCGAGGGCGACGGCCTCGGTGGGGGTGTAGAAACGGTCTGCCTCGATCTTCTCGGCGGCAGCCTTGTAAGCCTTGGACTTGGTAGCCATGATTATTCTCCTCAGCCCTCGACCGTGATGCCCATGGAACGGGCGGTGCCGGCGATGATCGAGATCGCGGCCTCGATGTCGTTCGCGTTCAGGTCGGCCTGCTTGGTCTCGGCGATCTGACGGACCTGGTCCTTGGTGATCTTCGCGACCTTGACGGTGTGCGGGGTCGCGGAGCCCTTGGGGACGCCGGCGGCCTTCTTGATGAGCTCCGCAGCCGGCGGGGTCTTCAGGACGAAGGTGAAGCTGCGGTCCTCGTAGACGGTGATCTCGACGGGGATGACGTTGCCGCGCTGCGACTCGGTCGCGGCGTTGTACGCCTTGCAGAACTCCATGATGTTGACGCCATGCTGACCGAGCGCGGGGCCGATCGGCGGCGCCGGGTTGGCTGCACCGGCGTTGATCTGAAGCTTGATCAGGCCGGTCACCTTCTTCTTCGGTGCCATTCTCTTTCCTTTCATCGAATCGGATGCCGGAGCATCCGCTTCTCCCACAGATCCGGCGGTTCCGGAACGTGGTCGTCTCCGCGCACGCCGAAGCGTCGCACAAACCACACAAGTCTACCCGATCAGGAGGAGTCCTGCGGGCCACGGCCGCTCAGCGGCGCAACGGACGCCTGCACGACGCAAGAACGGCCGCCCCGAGAGGGACGGCCGTTCTCGTGAGGCTGGGGTGTCAGACCATCTTGGTGACCTGGTCGAACGACAGCTCCACCGGGGTCTCGCGCTCGAAGAGGGAGACGAGGACCGTGAGCTTGCCGCTCTCGGGCTTGATCTCGCTGATCGAACCGGGAAGACCCGCGAACGAGCCCTCCTTGATCGTGATGGTCTCGCCGACCTCGAAGTCGACCTCGGCCGGCAGCGGACGAGCGACGGCGACGCCGCCCTTCGACGCGATGTTCTTGGCCGTGGGGACGTCCTTGACCTCGACGAGCGACTTCAGCATGTTGAAGGCCTCTTCGAAGCGCAGCGGCGTCGGGTTGTGGGCGTTGCCCACGAAGCCGGTGACACCCGGGGTGTGCCGCACGACCGACCAGGTGTCTTCCGTGAGCTCCATGCGCACCAGCACGTAGCCGGGGATGCGCACGCGGGTGACCATCTTGCGCTGGCCGTTCTTGATCTCGACCACGTCTTCCATCGGGACCTCGACCTGGTAGATCTCGTCCTCGACCTCGAGCGTCGACTTGCGCTGCTCGATGTTGGCCTTCACCTTGCGCTCGAAACCGGCGTAGGAGTGGATGACGTACCACTTGCCCGGGAGCATGCGGAGGTCCATGCGGAAGGCCTCGTACGGGTCTTCCTCGGCGTCCTCGTCGTCTTCGTCCGTCGAGGAGTCCTCGTCGGCCTGCGCGTCGTCGGCGCCGAGCTCGGGACCGTCGTAGGGAGTGACCTCGTCGGCCGCCTCCGCCTCCTGCTCGGCGACCTCTTCGGCCACTGATTCGTTGAGGACCTCAGCGGCAGCCTCAGACTCAGCCGCTTCGTCCAGGTTGAGAGCGTCGTTCACGATCGCGTCCGCCTCCGGGTCGTCGATGTCGATGTCGATGTCAGCCGTGTCATCCTCTTCGCCGTCCTCATCTTCGACGTGGACCGCGACGTGTTCGGCCGAGGTGACCGAGAGCTCTTCCTCAGCGAGGACGTTGCCCTCCTGGGCCTCGTCTTCCTCGCTGGACTGCTCTGCGGCGGTCGCCCAGTCGGCGTCGTCGGAATATCGTTCAGACACGTTGTTTTCTCCATAGCTGCGGCGCGAGCCGCGGGGGTCATCAGCCAGGGATTCCGAACACCCAGTGCGCCAAGAGCCCGAAGGCGAAGTCCAAGCCGTAGACGATGCCCATGACGATGATCACGAAGACGAGCACCACCCCGGTGAACTTGAACAGCTCCTTGCGAGTCGGGGTGACGACCTTGCGGAGCTCGGCGATGACCTGGCGGATGAACAGGGCGATGCTCCCGAAGAACCGGGAGAAGGGGTTGCCCTTCTTCTCGCGGGTGGCGCCGGCCGCGACGACCTCGCCGCGCGGTTCGTCCTGATCCATCCTGAATGTACCTTTCGTGTGTCAGCGTTGCGCTGACGCGCAGGGCGGACAGGAATCGAACCTGCAACCTGCGGTTTTGGAGACCGCTGCTCTGCCAATTGAGCTACCGCCCTAGAGACCGGGAGGTCTCGGGGTGTTCTCCCCACTCTGCCACCGTAGCCGCGATCGGAAGACCCCAGGCATGGCGAAAGAATGCAGACAACAACTGCCCCACAAGCATACGGCATCGATCCGGTCGCGCCGAACCGGGATCGCGATGGCGTGTTCTTGTTAGGCTCAGCGAGCGTATGCAGGAGGAGGGAGCGCCGGTGAGCGCTGAAGTGCAGCAGTTCCAGGTGGATCTGCGCGGAGTCGTCGATCTGCTCAGCCGGCACATCTACTCCAGTCCTCGCGTGTACCTGCGAGAGCTCTTGCAGAACGCCCGCGACGCGATCACCGCCCGCCGCGAGGTCGACGGTGGCGGCGGCCGCATCCGGATCACTCCGCTGACCGCCGAGACCGGCGAGTTCGTGCTGCGCGACGACGGCGTGGGGCTGACCGCCACGGAGGTCGCCGATCTGCTGGCGACGGTCGGCCGCAGCTCCAAGCGGGACATCTTCGACCTCCCCCGCAGCGACTACCTCGGGCAGTTCGGCATCGGTCTGCTCAGCTGCTTCATGGTCGCCGACACGATCGTCATCCGCTCGCGCAGCGCCCGCGGCGGCGCCTCGGTCGAGTGGACCGGCAGTGCCGACGGCACGTTCCAGGTGGCCGAGATCGACGAGGAGCTGCCGATCGGCACCAGTGTGCACCTCGTCCCGCGCTTCGACGCCGACGAGCTGCTGCGCCCCGCCGCCGTGCACGAGCTGGCGACGACGTTCGGGGAGTTCCTGCCGGTGCGCGTCACGATCGACGCCGCCGCCGGCGACATCGACATCACCCGAGACGCTCCGTTCCTCGACGCCGCGCAGGACCCCGAAGCGGCGGTCGGCTACGGTCGGGATCTCCTCGGCGCGAGTCCGCTCGACGTCATCGAGCTGAGCGAGCCCGCGACGGGCACGCGCGGCCTCGCGTACATACTGCCGTTCGCCCCTCCTCCCGGTGCACGCCAGGCCACGCGCATGTACCTGGGACGGATGCTGCTCTCCGAGCGCGTCGACGATGTGCTCCCCGACTGGGCCTTCTTCGTGCGCGCCGTGATCGATTCCACCGGCCTCGCTCCCACCGCGAGCAGGGAATCGCTCGTCGAGGACGCGGCGCTCGAACGCGTGCGCGAGCAGCTGGGCGCCGGCATCCGCCGCTGGGTGCTCGAGCTGGGGCTGCGCGAACCCCATCGTCTCGCGCAGTTCGTCGCCGTGCACGAGGTCGGCCTCAAATCCCTGGTGCGCCACGACGAGGAGCTCGCCCACTTCATCTCCCGCTGGTTGACGGTCGAGACGACGCACGGCACGGTGCGGGTCGGCGACCTCGTCGAGAGATACCCGCACATCCGCTATGCGCAGAGCGTGGACGAATTCCGCCAGGTGGCCGGCATCTCCCCCTCCGATGAGGTGCTCGTCAACGGCGGCTACCTCTACGACGCCGATCTGATCCGGATGCTGCCCGACCTCTACCCGCACGTCTCCGTCGAAAAGGTGGATGTCACGGGCGAACTCGATCGTCTCGATCCGCCACCCCTCGACGACCGCGATGCGGCCGTCGCCCTCGAAGCGCGCGCCGGTGCCGTGCTCGCCGCATCCGACTGCTCCGTGGTCGTCCGGTCGATCGACCGCCCCGATCTGGCCGGGCTCTACGTGGCCGACCCCGAGGTGCTGCGGGCGATCGACCGCGGACGCACCAAGGGCGTCACCGGGGCCCTCTGGGGCGGTGTGCTGGATCGCATCGACCAGACCCTGTCATCCGCCCGCGACGACGATCTGCGCGCGCGCCTGTGCCTGAACTGGTCCAATCGGGTCGTGCGCGCCCTGGTGCGTGTGCAGGACGACGCCGTCTTCGCGCGCACCGTGCAGCTCCTCTACATCCAGGCGCTTCTCGCCGGGCACCATCCGCTCGCGGACGCCGACCGGACGCTGATGACCAGCGCCCTCGCCGACCTCGTCTCACTCTCGGCCGGTCTGGAGGGCGACACCATCCCCTTCGGCGACGCCCGCTGACTCTCCACCGAAAGGTCCCCTCCATGGCACGTCCGAAGAAGCGCTTCCAGCAGCTGATCGAGGAGATCGATCGCACCCCCTGGGGGCCCGCAGAGCAGGCGCTGGTCTCCGAGGCCGTCGCCCTGGCGATCGAGATCGGCGACGAGCGGCTCGAGTACGAGGCTCGGATGCGTCAGACCGCGTCGGCGAACATGAACGGCGCCACCGACGTGATGCTCAACTCGTTCGCGTGGTGCCTCGCCCATCACGATGCCGACCCGCAGCGCTTCCCGGCCGATCTCGACAACGGCGGAGCCGATCTGATGTGGCAGTTCAAGTGGATGGCCTCGTCGCTGCGGTCCTCCCCCGCGTTCTCGCAGGAGCAGATCGCCGCCGTGCTCGACGACATGGAGTCGCACTACCGCGCCGCGGGGCTCGGCGTCAGCGGCGTGCTCACCGCGCGCTTCGAGGACGCCTGGGACGCCGGTCGCATGGACGAGGCCGAGGCGCTGCGCGTGCAGCTGGAGGCGACGCCGCGCGACGACCACAGCCACTGCGACGCCTGTGGACGCAGTCAGATCGCGGGCTTCTTCGCCGACACCGACCGCGACGCCGAGGCGATCGTGCTCGTCGAGGAGATGATCGAGGGCGGATTCTCCTGTGGAGAGGAGCCCGAGCACGCCCTCTCGCGCGTGCTCCTGCCCTACCTGCGTGCCGGACGCCTCGACGAGGCGAAGACCGCGCATCTGCGCAGCTACCGACTGGCCAAGGACAACCCCGACAACCTTCGCATCGTCGCCAACAACATCGTGTTCGCAGCCCTCACCGGCAACGAGGCGCGCGCGCTCGCACTGGTCGAGAAGCACATCTCCTGGCTCGCGCACGACGGCCTGAACGTCGACGCCCACTTCGCGGCTCTCGCGGCCCTCGCCGTGGCGCTGGACCGGGTGACGGCCGTCGGACACGGCGACACTCCCGTGCGCGGCGCGGAGTCGGCCGCCCTCGTCCCGTTCTTCGGCGAGCACGACGGCACCTGGAGCGCCGCCGAGCTCGCAGCAGCCGCATGGACCGCTGCGGAGCGGATCGGAGCGGGCTTCGACGAGCGTGACGGGACGGACGGGCACGCCCGCAGCCTGGAACGGATGCGGGCGCTGGCGGACGAGCGGTACGACGTTCCGATCCGCTCCGACGCGTTCGTCGCCGCGGCACCCACCACCACACCGGTCGACGCGGACGGATGGTTCGAGCGGGCGATGCAGCTCGCCCAGTTCGGCGCCGAGCACGAGACGCTCGAGGCCCTGCCCCGGGCTCTCGAGGTCGAGGACCCCGCGAAGCGCGCCCAGTTGCTCTCGATGCGCCTGGGCATCCTGATCGCCCTCGATCGCGCCGACGAGGCTCTGCAGCTCCTCCCGGAGCGTGTCGCCGCACTGCGTGCGGCCGGTCGCGATGTGCAGGCCGATCTCGAGGAACGTCTCGGCCTCGCGACGTTCGGGCTGAACACCCCGGAGACGACCGCCGCCCTCGAGGAGGAGATCGGCGCCTCCGAGCATCTCCCCGCCTGGACGCGCGGCGACCTCGCGATCAGCCGCGCCGCCCTGCACCTGCAGTCCGGCGAACCCGACGCCGCGCTCGATCACGCCGAGGTGGCGGCGCGGTCGTTCGCCGAGGCCGAGGACACCCGTCTGACGAACACCACGACGCTGCTGGCCATCTCGGCCGTGCTGAGCAAGGGCGACCTCGAAGCGGGGAGCGCGCTGCTCGACCGCTTCCTCGCTCAGGACGACCTCAGCGCGGGCCACCGGGCCCAGGCGCTGCAGACCCGCGCACGCGTGCGCGGCGGCGGGAACACATACCTGGAGGGCGCGGCCGATGCCGACGAGGCCTGCCGCCTGCTCGCCGAACTGGGAGCGACCCGCGCGCTCGGTGACGCGCACCTGCTTGCCGGAGCCCTCTGGGAGGACGCGGACGAGCCGGAGAAAGCCGTCTCGCGCTACCGCCTCGCCGCGCGCCTGGGAGACGAAGCCGGAGCGGACACGACCGGACTCGACTTCCGTCTCGCGCGCGCGATGCTGCGTGTCGGCGATGCAGAAGAAGCCGCAGAGCTGTTCGGCGACGTGCTGCAGCGCGAGGAGGAGGCCGACGTCCCCGCCGGCTCGCGCGCCATGACCGTGTCGATGCTCGCGCGCGCCCTGAGCGCCGCGGGCGAGTTCGGTCAGTCGGTCGGTGCGCACGGCTATGCCTCCGAACTGTTCGGGCAGGCCGAGGAGCACGCGGACCAGGCGATGTCGATGACGGAGCAGGCCAAGATCCTCGCGCGCTTCGACGAGCACGACGATGCGATCGCCCTGCTCGAGTCCGCCGCCGAGATCGTACGGCGCGCGCCCGAAGCCGTCGGCGCGCTCACCGAGGTTCTGCACAGTCTCGGCCAGGCCTACGGCGGACGCGGCGATGAGCGGGCGTTCGGGCTCTTCGACGAGGTCGCCGCCCTCGCGCAGCAGCACGAGGCCGAGTGGCTGCTCGCCGATGTGACCGACTCGCGCGCACGGGCGCTGGCCGAGCTCGGCCGTGTCGATGAAGCCGTCTCGGCTGCTCTCACCGCGGCCGACGGCTTCGCAGCGCTCGGAGACCTGGGCTCGACCGGAGGCTCGGAGCTGTTCGCGGCGCGGGTGCTCGCCGGCAACGAGCGCTCAGCAGACGCGGTCCCGGTCTACCGCAGCGCCATCGAGCACGCGGTCGGACACCCGCCGCTGTTGCAGGTGTCGGCCCTCGAGCTCGGCAACGTGCTCGAGGCGCTCGGCCGTCACGGCGAAGCCGCCGAGATCCGCGCGCGCCTGGAGAGCTGAGCGCCGGGCGGGCGAGACGGCGCCGTCGCTGGGGCGCCGTCTCAGAAGAGCTGGCGCCAGTTGGCCTTCGCGAGATCAAGGAGTTCGTCGCCGCGCCCGGACATGACCGTGCGGATCGCGTAGAGCGCGAAGCCCTTGACCTGCGCCGCCTCGATCGCGGGCGGCATGGAGAGCTCCTGCCGTTCGGTGACCACGTCGAGCAGAGCGGGACCGTCATGGGCCAGCACTTCGCGGACGGCGTCGGGGAGGTCCTCGCTCCGCTCCACCCGGCGTGCGAAGATCCCCATCGCCTCGGCGATCGCAGCGAAGCTGGGGTTGTCCAGCCCCGTCCCGTACGTCACGAAGCCGGCGGCCTTCATCTCGAGCTCGACGAAGTTCAACGATGAGTTGTTGACCACGACGGTCTTCACGGGCAGCTTGTTCTGCGTCAGGGTCAGCAGCTCGCCGAGCATCATCGAGAGGCCGCCGTCACCCGCGAGCGCCACGACCTGACGGTCGGGGTGTGCGACCTGGGCCCCGATGCCGTGCATCAGCGCATTGGCCATGGAGCCGTGCGTGAACGAGCCGATCAGTCGCCGGTTCTCGGTCATCGAGAGGTATCGCGCCGCCCACACGGTCGGCGACCCCACGTCGGCCGTGAAGATCGCAGCGTCGGCCGCGTATTCGTCCAGGAGACGGGCGAGGTACTGCGGGTGGATGGGACGCTTGCCCTTGGCCGGCACCGCCAGCTCGTCGAGCTTCTTGCGAGTCTTGCGGTAGTGCGCGGTGGCATCGTCGAGGTGCGTACGGTCGTCCTTGCGCGCCAGTCGAGGCAGCAGTGCGTCCGCCGTGGCACGCACATCGCCGACCAGCCCCAGATCGAGCGGATGCCGCTTGCCGAGCTGGGCACCACGGATGTCGACCTGGATCGTCGTCGCGTTGTCGGGGTAGAACTGCTCGTACGGGAAGTCGCTGCCCAGCACCAGCAGCGCGTCGGCGGCCTCCATGGCCCGGAAGCCCGAAGCGAAGCCGAGAAGCCCCGTCATCCCCACGTCGAAGGGGTTGTCGTACTCGATGAACTCCTTGCCGCGGAGCGCATGCACGATGGGAGCACCCAGTGTGTCGGCGAGCGCGATGACCTCGTCGTGCGCGCCCTCGACGCCGGCTCCGGCGAGGATCGTGACCTTCTTCGCGGCGTTCAACAGCGTCGCCGCCTTCTCGAGCTCCGCCGGATTGGGCACGACCACCGGGCGGGTGCGCTCGATCACGACGGCACGGTCGTCGGCGATGTCTGCCAGGGCGACGTCACCGGGGATCACGAGCACCGCGACCCCGCGCTCTTCGATGGCAGCACGCATGGCGATCTCCATCAGGCGCGGCATCTGCTTCGGATCGGCGACGTACTCGACGTAGACGCTGCACTCGCGGAAGAGCTCCTGCGGATGCGTCTCCTGGAAGTATCCGGTTCCGATCTCGGTGGTGGGGATGTGGGCGGCGATCGCGAGCACGGGAACGCGTGAGCGGTTGGCGTCGTAGAGGCCGTTGATCAGATGCAGGTTCCCGGGCCCGCAGGATCCGGCGACGACGGCGAGCTCGCCGGTGGTTGCGGCATCGGCGGCGGCGGCGAACGCGGCGGATTCCTCGTGCCGCACATGCACCCATCGGATCGTGCCGTCTTTGCGCAGCGCATCCGTGAAGCCGTTCAGCGAGTCCCCGGGAATGCCGTAGACACGGTCGATCCCGTTGGCGTGCAGAGTCTTGACGATGTTCTCAGCGACGTTTGCCATGCTTCGACCCTACGCCCGAGGCACGGGGCTGAGGCTCGTCGGACGACCGTGACAGATGTCACTCGAACTGCCGACATCCGACACTGTCGCCGCTTCGACGCGCGATCTAGCCTCGAAGCATCAGAAGAAGCCGAGACGCTCGCCGGCGCATCCGGGGTCACGGCACGACGAGAGGATGCAGAATGAGCGACTTCGCCATCGGAGACACCGTGCAGATCACCGGACCGACGATGACCGGCAATGTCGGAACCGTCGTCTCGATCGACGGGAAGCGGGGAAAGTACCTCGTGCGCATCACGGACGTGACCCAGAACTACTTCACTCCCGAGGAGTTGAAGCTCTTCTCCGCCTGAGGGCGACGAGTGGCGCTCAGTACTCCTGAGCACCATCCCGGTCCGGCTCTGCACTGCGACGGAACGCCCGCCCGGAGACCGACGTCGGGTCGATGCGCACGTAGACGCGCTTGAGGGTGGGGATCCAGGGGCGAAGGCCCGCGGCATCCGCGCGGTGCACGTCCGCATCCGCCTCCAGAGCGGTCGCGTGCCCGCGGACGATGACGCTCCAGGCGTCCGTGTCGGTATGATCGTCGACCTCGAAGAGCACGTCGGTGTTCACCGTCAGCTCGAACAGCTTGCTGCCTGGCGCCGTGCGGAACAGGATGCCGTCGCCGTCGACCACGTAGTTCACCGGGAAGATGTCGATCGTGTCCCCGACGTGGGTGACGAGTCTTCCCAGTTCCTGCGTGCCGAGCAGCTCCCGGCTCCGGTCGGTGGTCAGCATCTCGATGGGGTCGGTGTGCGCGCTCATGCCGCCATTGTCTCCCACTCGATGTCCCCACCGACAGGGCATCCGTCCCGCATTCGGTGGTGGATGCGACAACGGCCCCCCGCGTTCTGCGAGGGGCCGTTCGTCGTGCGCTCAGCCGATGCGGATGAGCTTCTTGTTGACGAACTCGTCCGCGGCCAGGTGACCCAGTTCGCGGGCCGTGCCGCTGCGCTTGACGCCGCCGAACGGCAGCTCGGGGCTGTCGGCGAGCACGAGGTTGACGTAGACCATGCCCGCCTCGATCTTGTCGGCGACGCGCTCGGCCTGCGCGGCATCCGTCGTGAAGACGTAGGAGCCGAGACCGAAGGTGGTGTCGTTCGCGAGCTCGACCGCCGCGTCCTCATCCGCCACGCGATAGACGACGGCGGCGGGGCCGAAGAGCTCCTCGCGGTAGACGTTCATCTCGGGCGTCACGTCAGCCAGCACGGTCGGAGCGAAGAACGCGCCGTCACGGGTGCCGCCGGTGAGGAGCGTCGCTCCCTGCTCGACCGCCTGGTCGATCTGCTTCTGCAGGTTGACCGCAGCCGTCTCGGACGACACCGGACCGAGGACCGTGTCGTCGAGCATGGGATCGGTCGCCTCGACGGCCGCCATCGCCGCCGTGAACTTCTCGACGAAGGCGTCGTACAGGCTGTCGACGATGATGAAGCGCTTCGCGCCGTTGCAGGCCTGCCCGTTGTTGTCGAGGCGCGCATCGACGCCGGCCTGCACCGTGGCGTCGAGGTCGTCGGTGGAGAGCACGATGAACGGGTCGGAGCCGCCGAGCTCGAGTGCGACCTTCTTGAGGTTGCGTCCGGCGATCTCGGCGACCGCGGCACCGGCGCGCTCGGATCCGGTGAGCGAGACGCCCTGCACGCGCGGGTCGGCGATCATCGTCGCGATCTGCTCGTTCGTCGCGAGGACGTTCTGGTAGGCGCCCTTCGGGAATCCGGCATCGTGATAGATCTTCTCGATCGCGGTCGACGACTCCGGGCACTGCGGGGCGGGCTTGAGCAGGATCGTGTTGCCCACGATCAGGTTGGGAGCGGCGAAGCGCACGATCTGGTACGCCGGGAAGTTCCACGGCATGATGCCGACGAGCGGGCCGAGCGAGGAACGGCGGATGATGGCCGACCCCTCCCCCAGGATCGCGATCGGCTGGTCGGCCATGATCGACTCCGCCTGGTCGGCGTAGTACTCGGCGATGTCGGCGGCGAAGTCGACCTCGCCGAGGGCGGCCTCGCGGGGCTTGCCCATCTCACGCACGAAGATGTCGGCGAGCTCTTCGCGGCGTTCGCGGTGCAGCTCGGCGGCACGCCGGACGAGGGCCGCGCGCTCGGCGACCGTCGACGAGCGCGACCACTCGCGGTGGGCCTCGTCGGCGGCGGCGACCGCCTCATCGATCTGGGCATCCGTGAACGTGTCGAAGGACGCCAGCGTCTCTCCGGTGGCGGGGTTGATGACGGCGTAGTCGGTCATGACATGTCCTCTCGTGTGGTGGTGCGGGGCCCGACGCGCGGGCCCCGCATCGGAAATCAGGAGACCGGGATCAGCGTGTACTTGGTGGACAGGTACTCGTGGATGCCCTCGAAGCCGCCCTCGCGGCCGACGCCGGACTGCTTGACGCCGCCGAAGGGTGCGGCCGCGTTCGAGACAACGCCCACGTTGAGACCCATCATGCCGGTCTCGAGCCCGTCGATCATCCGCTGACCGCGCTGCAGGTTCTCAGTGAAGACGTACGACACGAGTCCGTACTCGGTGTCGTTCGCCAGGCGCACGGCCTCTTCCTCGGTCTCGAAGGTCGCGATCGCGAGCACCGGTCCGAAGATCTCCTCGCGCAGGATCGCGCTTCCCGCGACGACATCGGTCAGCACGGTCGGCTCGTAGAACGTGCCCGTGCCCTCCACAGCCTTGCCACCTGCGAGCAGCGTCGCACCGCGACCGACCGCATCGTCGACGAGTTCGCCGGCCTTCGCGACCGCATCCGCGTCGATGAGCGGTCCGATCGCCACGCCCTCTTCGGTGCCACGGCCGATCTTCATGCCGTTGACGCGCTCGGTGACACGCTTGGCGAATTCGCCCGCGACGTCCTTGTGCACGATGAAACGGTTCGCCGCCGTGCAGGCCTGTCCGATGTTGCGGAACTTCGCGGCCAGCGCACCGTCCACGGCCTTGTCGAGGTCGGCGTCGTCGAACACCACGAACGGGGCGTTGCCGCCGAGCTCCATCGACACGCGCAGCACGCCCTCCGCCGCCTGGGCGATGAGCTTGCGTCCGACCTCGGTCGAGCCCGTGAAGGAGAGCTTGCGCAGACGCGGGTCGGCGATGATCGGCGCCGACAGCGCGCTCGACTTCGAGGTCTGCACGACGTTGACGACACCGGCGGGAAGGCCGGCCTCTTCGAGCAGCTTCGTGAAGTACATCGTCGTCAGCGGCGTGAGTGCCGGGGGCTTGATCACCACGGTGCAGCCGGCCGCGAGTGCGGGAGCGATCTTGCGTGTCGCCATCGCGAACGGGAAGTTCCACGGCGTCACGAAGAACGACGGTCCGACCGGGCGCTGCGACACGACCATGTGACCGGTGCCCTCGGGGTTGATGCCGTAGCGGCCGCTGATGCGCACGGCCTCCTCGCTGAACCAGCGCAGGAACTCACCGCCGTAACCGACCTCGCCACGCGCCTCGGCGAGCGGCTTGCCCATCTCGAGCGTCATGAGCAGCGCCAGGTCCTCCTTGTGCTCCTGCACGAGGTCGAATGCCCGGCGGAGGATCTCACTGCGCACGCGCGGAGCCGTCGCGGCCCACGCGTCCTGCGCGGCGACGGCCGCATCGAGGGCGCGGATGCCGTCTGCGGGCGTCGCGTCGGCGATGGTGCGGATCACGGCACCGGTCGCGGGATCCTGCACGTCGAACGTGCCGCCGGTCTCGCCGTCGATCCACTCACCGCCGATGAAGAGGCCGGTGGGGATGCTGTCCAGGAGCGCCTGTTCGGTCTGAGTGCTCATGATTCTCTTTCTGTGAGGAGGGCTAGGAGCGCGTGCGTCGGCTGGGAGGTGCGTCGATGCTCAGCGTCTGACCGCGGAAGAACGCCGGCCGTCTGATGGCGTTCCAGACCATGACGACGATGCCGACGCCGATGATCAGCATTCCGAGGATGAAGACGATGCCGACGCCGCCGATCTGAGAACCCGAGCCGTAGGCCGGGTCCATCGAGTCGATCAGCGTCGTGAAGAACAGCACCGCGAGGATCGCACCGCCCACGAGCGGGAAGAGGAACGTGAAGAAGAAGTTCCTCGTCGAGTCGAACCACTGCTTGCGGAAGTACCAGACGCACGCGAAGGCGGTGATCCCGTAATAGAAGCAGATCATCATGCCGAGCGTGAGGATGGTGTCCCACAGCGTGTCCTCGCTCACGACGCGCATCACGGCGTAGAAGGCCGACGCGACGATGGCGGAGATGATGGTCGCGTACCCCGGGGTGAAGAAGCGCGGGCTGACCTTCGCGAACGACTTGGGCAGGGCGCCGTAGTGCCCCATCGCCAGCAGCGTGCGCGCCGGTCCCACGAACGTGGACTGCAGCGACGACGCCGAGCTGGTCAGCACCGCGAGCGACACCAGGAAGGCGAGCGGGCCGAGGATCGGGCCGGAGAGGTGGAAGAACACGTTCTCCTGGATGTCCTCGTTGCCGAGACCCAGCGCACCGGTGCCGACACCGGCGAACATGATCATCGCCACCGCGAGCAGCAGGTAGAGCGAGACGATCATCAGCACCGTGACGGTGGCCGCGCGACCCGGGGTCTTCTCCGGGTCCTTGGTCTCCTCGTTCATGGTGAGGGTGACGTCCCAGCCCCAGAAGATGAAGATCGACAGCGAGAGTCCGGCGGCGACGGCGCTGAACGACGAGATCGCGAACGGGTTGAACCAGTTCAGGTCGAAGGGCTGGTAGTCGAAGCCGTTGCCGTTGACGGCCTGCACGATCGCCGCACCGGCGAAGAAGAGCAGGACGAGGATCTGGAAGCTGACGAGCCAGTACTGCAGCTTCTGGGTCGTCTGCATGTCGCGGTACGAGATCCAGGTCGCCCCGAGCATGAACAGCAGGCACACGCCGATGTTGATCCAGGTGACGCTCGCGAGGGAGGCGATGTCGGGGTTGCCCGTGATCTGCGAGATCAGCAGGAAGAGGAAGTCGACGGCGATGCCCGCGAGGTTGGACAGCACGAGGATCGTGGCGACGACCAGGCCCCAGCCCGCCATCCAGCCCACCCACGGACCGAAGGCGCGGGCCGCCCAGGTGAACGAGGTGCCGGAGTCGGGCATCCGGTTGTTGAGCTCGCGGTACCCGAAGGCGACCAGGAGCATCGGGATGAAGCCGACCAGGATGATCGCGGGGATCTGCGACCCCACCGTGGAGGCCACAGGGCCGACGGCGGCGGTGAAGGTGTAGGCGGGTGCGATGCACGAGATGCCGATCACGACCGCGCCGATCAGGCCGACCGTTCCGGCGCTCAGGCCCTTGGTGGAGATCCCGGTCGTGACACCGGATTCGGGCTCCGTCGCCCGGTTGGTGCTGCTCATCAGCGTTCTCCTGCTTCGTTGCGGGTGCGCGGGACGACGATCATGGGGACGGGCAGCTCGTGCAGCATCTTCGCCGCCGTGGAGCCCAGGAAGAGACGACGGGGCTGCGCCAGCCTGCTGGAGCCGACCAGGACCACCTCGCCGGGAAGCCAGGAGAGGTTCGCGACCGCATCTTCGACGGTGTCGCCCGGAGCCTTCTCGACGGCGGCGGTGCGTCCGTCCGGGAGAAGCTCGGTCGCCATCGCGAGGACCTCCTGTCCGTGGTCGTCACCGACCGTGCGGATCGCGCCCGTATCGAGCCCCGGCGGCACGTCGAACGGTACGAGGGAGACGAGACGCAGGTCGACGCCGCTGTCGCCGGCGAGGGCGACAGCCTCGTCGAGCAGCGCGTCGGCGCCCGGCCGAGACCCGACGGCGACGGTCACGCGCGGGATGACGTGGTCGTCCTGCTGGGCGGTGCCCACCGGAGCCAGTGCGACCGGGATGGTCGAAGAATGGAGCAGCTCGGAGGCGACGCTGCCGAGCCGGTGGCGTCCGAAGATGCCCCCGCCCGCCGCGCCGATCACGATCACCCGGGCGCCGAACTCCTCGCCGGCGGCGATGAGCCCCTCGGCGAACGACTCGGAGAACCGGACATGACCGCTGCGGGTCAACTCCTGCGGCAGCCGGACGACGGCGTCGGCGAGCCACTTCCTGGCCTGCGACCGGATGTGCTCCTCATAGGCGCGCTCCGGCGGCACCGCGGCGTTGCGTGTTCCTTCGTTCGGCAGCACGATCACCAGGTGCAGGGTCGCGCCCAGGCTGCGGGCGATGCGCGCGCCCAGCGCCGCGGCATCCGCTCCCGCATCCGTCGCCGTGTACCCCACGACGACCGAGCCGGTCATCAGCTGCTGCTCTCGACAGCGCCGGACTCGCGGCTCGCATCGACGATGTTGGATGCGACGAGGTGTCCCATCCGGATCGCACCGTCGACGTGCTGGTACCCGGCTCCGGCCATGTCGCTGCAGGCGAAGTGGATCGGGCCGACCGCCGTGCGCAGGTCCGCGCCGTAACGGTGCAGGCCGCCCATGTCGAAGCTCGCGGCATAGGCACCACGCGTCCACTCCTCGCTGCCCCAGTCGCTCTCGTAGTAGACGACCGGGTTCTTGGCCTCTGGGCCGTAATAGTGCGAGAGCGACTCGAGGATGCGCTCCTTGCGCTCCTCGGCAGAGAGCTCGAACACGCCGTCGGCGTTGGCATCGGAGACGAAGCCCACCAGGGTGCCGCGCTCGTCGCCGTGGTTCGTGTTGTCGTACGCCTCGTGCGACAGCTCGTACGGGCTGAACGCGGTGCCGCTGAGACCCTGCTCGCGCCAGAACGGACGATCGTAGACCGCGTGCACCTTGATGACGAAGCCCATGGAGAGGTGCTGGTGCAGCTGGTGCTGACGACGCGGCAGCGGCGGATCGAAGGAGATACGGCTGTACAGCACCGGCGCGTGCGCGAGGATCGCGTGGCGGGCGCGGACCGTGAGCTCGTCGGTGGTGGCGACGACCCCCGCGTCCGACCACTCGAGGCTGCGGACCGGCTGGTTCAGCAGCACGTCGTCGCCCAGGCGCTCGGCGAGACGCAGCGGCACCTGCTGCAGACCGCCGACCACGCGCTTGTCGAGGATGAAGTCGGCGTCGACGAGGTTCGAGTACGAACCGGCGGATGCGGCCATCAGCAGCGACTGCAGCAGCGAGAACGAGTGCGTGGGCTTGGTGAGCATCGCCGATCCCGTGGCGAAGGCCAGGTTGCGCACGGCCTCGTCGTCATCGGTCTGCGAGCGCAGCCAGGCGTCCCAGGTGATCGAATCCCACTCCTCGGCGTTCGGGTGCGCCCACGGCTGATCGGGGTCGATCTCGGCGACCAGGGCGTCGAGGATGCCCGTGATCCGGGCGATCACGGCCTCGGTCTCCGGCGACACGGGGAACATCTCCCCCGTGAAACGGTGCGTCTTCCCGTCGGGGCCGACGTAGACGCTGTCGCCTTCGCGGTAGCGGCTGTAGGTCTCGAGGCCCAGCTCTTCGATGGCGTCCTTGAGCGCATCCTGATCGGGCGAGACCCACTGACCGCCGATCTCGAGCATGGCGCCGTCGATGACGTCGGTCCACAGGCGTCCGCCCACGCGGTCGCGGGCCTCCAGCACGGCGACCGACAGGCCGGCCTTGCGCAGGTCGTTCGCGGCGGTGAGCCCTGCGGCTCCGGCGCCGATGATGAGTACGTCGCGGGTGATCTCAGACATCTGCAACTCCTTCGTTGGGGGAAGTAGTGCCGGTCGCGACCCGAAATCCCCCGATTGGGGTCGCGACCGGACAGGGGGTCGGGGGGGGCGCTNNNGGCCTGACGGCGGCGGCGGCGGCCAGGGCGGCGGCGACGATGTCGAGTCCCTCGTTCAGCAGGTCGTCGCCGATCGAGAGCGGAGGGAGGAAGCGGATGACGTTGCCGTAGGTTCCGCAGGTGAGGACGATGACACCCTGCGCGATGCACGCCTTGGCGACGGCGGCCGTGAGAGCGGCGTTCGGCGCCTTGGTCTCGGGGTCGACGAACTCGGCGGCGATCATCGCACCGTGGCCGCGGACGTCGCCGACGCGCGGGTCGTTCTGCTGGATCGCGGTGAGGCGGTCGATGAGGATCGTACCGATCTCGCGCGCCCGCTCGATCACGCCGTCGTTCTCGAACACGTCGATCGAGGCGAGGGCTGCGGCGCAGGCGATGGGGTTGCCCCCGTAGGTGCCACCGAGGCCGCCCGAGTGCGAGGCGTCCATGATCTCGGAGCGACCGGTGACCGCAGCGAGCGGGAGGCCGCCGGCGATGCCCTTGGCCGTGGTGATCAGATCGGGCTCGATGCCGAAGATCTCGCTCGCGAACATGTGCCCGGTGCGGGCGAATCCGGTCTGCACCTCGTCGGCGATGAACACGACGCCGTTCGCGCGGCACCACTCGACGATCGCGGGGAGGAACCCGTCGGCGGGGACGATGAAGCCGCCCTCGCCCTGGATGGGCTCGATGATGACCGCGGCCAGGTTGTCGGCGCCGATCTGCTTCTCGAGCTGGAGGATGACGCGGGCCGCGGCCTCACGTCCATCGAGTCCGTCGCGGAACGGGTACGACATCGGCGCCCGGTAGACCTCGGGCGCGAAGGGGCCGAAACCGCTCTTGTAGGGCATCGACTTGGCGGTGAGCGCCATGGTCAGGTTGGTGCGGCCATGGTAGCCGTGGTCGAAGGCGACGACCGCCTGGCGACCGGTGTGCTTGCGGGCGATCTTGATCGCGTTCTCGACCGCCTCGGCGCCCGAGTTGAACAGGGCGCTCTTCTTGGCGAAGTCACCGGGGGTCACGCGGTTGAGCGCCTCGGCGACGCCGACGTACGACTCGTAGGGCGAGATCATGAAACAGGTGTGGGTGAACTGCGCGGCCTGAGCGGCGACGGCCGCGGCGACCTTGGGGTGCGCGTTGCCGACGGTGGTAACGGCGATGCCGGAGCCGAGGTCGATGAGCGAGTTCCCGTCGGCGTCCACGACGACGCCACCACCGGCGGCGACAGCGGCGACCGGAACGGTGTGTCCGACGCCCGCTGCCACGGCATCCGCCTTGCGCGCGAGGATCTCGGCGGAACGGGGGCCGGGAAGATCCGTGACCAGACGACGCTCCTGGGGGAGGTCGGGTCCGCCGAGAGGGACTGCGGGGGCTGCGGTGTCGAGGAGTGCCATGTTCGCGAGCGTACGGCGGCCACCGAGCCGGCTGCACTCACCGGTCTGTACAATCTGGAGAAGCAAATCGCCCGCTCGTACAACTCGCCGGAGGTCACCGTGGTCGTCACCGCCCAGCCGACCCTGCGCGCCCTGTTGCAGCGTCGCGATCTCGGGCTCTCTCTGATCCCCCGCGAAGGCGACATCCCCGATGGGGCACTCGACCGCCCGCTGCGTTGGGTGCACAGCTCCGATCTCGCCGACCCCACCCCGTTCCTGTCCGAAGACCTGGCGCTGCTGACCACCGGAACCCAGTTCGACGAAGCCGTCAGCATCGACACGTACGTCGGGCGGCTCGCGGACCGCGGGGTGATCGGTCTGGGATTCGGAACCGAGGTGCACCGGTCCGGCATCCCCGAAGAGCTCGTCGACGCGTGCGCCGCGCACGGGATGCCGCTGTTCGCCGTCCCGTACCGCACCCCGTTCATCGCCGTCGCCCGCGCGCACTCCGAGGCGATCGCGGCTCAGGCGTATGCCCGACGGTCCTGGGCCCTCGACACGCAGCGTGCCCTCGCTCTCGCCGCCCTCCGACCGCACGGCCTCGATGCGACGATCGCCGAACTCGGGCGGCGAATCGGCGTCTGGGCCGGGATGTTCGACGCCGCCGGAGCGCTCACCCTCTCCCACCCTCGCGAAACGGTGGAGGCCCGTGTGCTCGACGAGCTCGGGAATCGCGCGGTGGAGATCCTGACCCGTGGACTCGAGGCGGGGCAGTCGCTCAGCATCGAAGACCATTCGTTCATGCTGTTCACGGTCGGCCGCGGCGGGCATCTGCGGGGCGTCATCGCCCTCGCCGTCGATACGCTCGATCCCGAAGCCCGGTCGGTCGTGACCTCGGTGATCGCCATGGCAGGACTCGCGATGGAGCAGAGCGAGCAGCTCGCCCGCAGCCGTCGTCGCCTGCACGCACAGCTCCTCAGATCGCTCCTCGCCGACGACCCCACCTTGGCCAGGAGGGTGCTGGGCAGCCTGCCCACCGCACCCGTGCTCGTGGCCGTCGCCGCCGACGCGCCGGCAGGGCCGCTCGCCGACTGGTGGGAGCGGCACCGCGCCGAGCACGGGACCTCGATCTTCCTCGCCGAATCCGAGGACGGGGTGACGATGTGCGTCTCAGCCGGAGACGAGGCCCTGCTCGACGAGGTCGCCGCCCGCTTCGGCATCCGCATCGGCGTCTCCGATCCCGAAGGGTACGACTCGTTCGCCCGGGCGCACGCGCAGGCACTCACGGCGTTGCGTCAGCAGGGCACCCACGGGATCGCCCGCTACTCCGACACCGTCGGGTCGAGCATCCTCACGGCCCTCGCGACCGACGAGGCGCGCCTCGTCGCCGAATCGCGCCTGGCCCCGGTGCGCGAGCACGACGCCCGCACCGGCGCCGAGCTCGAACGCTCGCTGCGCACCTGGCTGGAGCATGACGCGAAAGCGGAATCCGCCGCGGTCGCGCTCGGAGTGCATCGGCACACTCTGCGCTCCCGCATCGCCCACGCGGGAGCGCTGCTCGACGTCGACCTGTCGACCTTCCCCGCCCGCGCCGAGCTCTGGACGATCCTGCAGACCGCCAGGGATTGATGCGCTCAGGTCGCCGTCCTCGCCATACCGGCGATCACGGCACAATGGCGAGATGGCTCCGCTCTCCTGGCTTCGCAACGTGATCGAGTGGATCAGCGAGGCAGCATCGACCGTGTCCGCACCGCTGCTGGCCGTCGCTGACTTCCTCGGCTTCACCCGCCCGTGGAACTTCGTGGTCGCGGCGGGGATCTCGTTCGCCGCGATTCAGATCGTCGCGTTCGTGTGGCGTCGCGCATTCACGCGCCTCTCCTGGGTCGTCGAGGACCAGGCGAAGACCCTTCGCCCGGGCGAGGTCGATGATCTCGAGCCGTCTCCTCGAATCCGCAATCTCTTCACGCTCTTCCGCGGCTTGAGAGCCCTGGCTCGATCGCCCCTGCGCCTCACCCGACCGATCTTCGGAGTCCTCCTGTTCCTGCTGGCCTGGGAGCTGGTCGACGGGCGCCACCTGACCGCCTCGTTTCTCGGAGACGCGGACCTCCCGACCCCGTCGATCGGCGATGTCGCGTCGATCGCGACGCTGCTGATCGTGTCTGCGGCGTTCTTCTCCGGAGGACTCATCCGTGCACGCAGCGCGATGCGAGCCCTCCGATACCAGCGAGCCGTTCACGCGCGCTTCACCACAGCTCGGGCCGCGGACGTGCTCGGCTTCACGACGAACGGCTGCCTGCACCTGCTGGCACAGCATCGGCGTCTGCTCCTCGAGCGGGCGCTGAGCGATTCCGGGGCAACCGGTGAGGCCCTGCGCATCGACCATGGTCGGGTCCGGATCGAGGAGACACCTACGCTGTTCCGTGGTATCGGCAGAGCCGTACAACCGCTGCAGCAGTGGCACGACCTCTTCTTCGAGTCGCAGAGCCAGCTGGAAGCTCTTGAACGCGAAGTCGCCGCCGCTGCCGATGCCGGCGGCCTCGGGCTTCTCCTTCGGCTCTCTCCGGCGTCCGCGACGCGGCTCATCCACGACCTGCGCCCCGTACCCGCGGCCGTGCGCATCAGCATCGCGCGAGGTGCCGCGCATCGACGACCCAGCGATTGGCTCCCTCGAGATCTGCGCGCGATCGACCCCGCATTCCTGACATGGGTCCATGATGAAAATGCCCAGGACTCGTTGGCGGATCGCCTCCGCAGGGCCGAGAGCCGTGAACAGCGACAATCACTGCTGCAGGAAGAGTTCGAGATCGTCAACGGAGCGGCCGCCGACGCGATCTGGTACTCCGTCCTCCTCACCCACTATGCCCGCACAGCGGAGAGCGCGGTCAACGGCCGATGGTGGGAGCGGGTGATCGGACGCGCGTCGGACGCCCAGCGCTGAAGCACTATTCGTCCGGATCCGGCTGCCTGTGGGTCTGCGCGCGACCGGCGAGCAGCAGTCGGCAGTGGACGACGTCGTCCGCGGTCTGCGCGATCAGCGCATCGACGCCGTCGAAGCGCAGGGTCGGGCGCAGACGGGCGACGAGTGCCACAGCCAATCGGCGACCGTACAGGTCGAGATCCACATCATGCAGGTGCACCTCGACGCGTCGCTCGCGATCGCCGTCGAAGGTCGGATTCATCCCGACGCTGACACTCGCCGCACGGCGCCTCGGGTCATCGTCGATCCGCACCCACGCCGCGTAGATCCCGTCGTCGGGCAGATCTTCGTGGTCGAGCGCCAGGTTCGCCGTCGGGAAGCCGAGCTCGCGACCCCGACCGTCGCCGGGGACGACCAGTCCGACGATCGTCCCCGGCGGCGACGCGTTCACGCGCTCTCGGGGGCGGCGATCGAGCGGTAGCGGCTCTGATGGAAGACCAGCGGCTCGACGTCGTCGAACAGCGTGATGTCGGCGATCTCGTACAGCGCGATCTCGTGGTCGCCGCCGTCGAACGTGCCGTGCAGGCGACACGTGAGCCAGAGCGCTGCGTCCGCGATCAACACGGCTCCGCCATCGGTGCGGCGCCACTCATGGCCGCCGAACCGGTCGCCTTCCCTCGCCGAGAGCGAGCGACTGAGGGGCTCGTGGTGCGCGGCGAGCACGCTCATGCCGAGCTCGGGCACGGTGCGCAGCACCGGCCAGGTCTTCGACGTACGGGCGGCACTGATGGCCACCAGCGCCGGTTCGAGCGAGATCGAGGTGAAGGAGTTGACCGCCATTCCGACGGCACGGTCGTCGACGTGCGCAGCCAGGGCCACGACGCCGGTCGGGTACACCGAGAAGGCCCGGCGGAGGGCGAGGTCGCGCGGGAGCGCATCGTTCGTCAGCGCGTCGGTCACGACAGTCGTCATTTCGGCTTCCTTTCGTTAGTCAACTTTGACTAGTTTTGATAATAGGCAATTTTGATCATGCAAACAACAGGAAAGGCGAAGGCCAGCCGTTAGCATGAGGGGCATGTCGACCACCCGCCTCGTCGTCCTCGGCGCCGTGAAGCAGTTCCAGCCCGTGCACGGGTACTTCCTCCGTCGCGAACTCATGACCTGGCACGTCGACGAGTGGGCGCATATCCAACCCGGATCGATCTACAACGCCCTGCGCGCCCTCGAGGTCGACGGCTACATCGCCGAGAGCGGCACCGAGGCCGAGGGCAAGCGCCCGGCGCGGACGACCTACCGCATCACCCCGGCCGGCGAGGTCGAACTGCAGCGCATGCTGCGCGAGAACCTCTGGAACGTCGCAGCCTTCGACACCCAGGCCATCATGACCGTCGCCTCGTTCATGTTCGTTCTGAGCCGGCAGGAGGTGATCGCCGGCCTCGAGCACCGCCTCATCAAGAGCGACGCGATCATCACGCAGAACGGCTTCGACGTGCAGGACACGCTGCGGTCCGAGACGACACCCAAGTACGTGCGGGAGATCTTCGACCTCTCCACAGCCCGCCTCACGGCCGAGAAGCAGTGGCTGCTCGACCTGCTGGAACGTCTGCGTGGTGGAGAGTACACGTTCGCCGGCGAGACGACCGAGGGCGTAGCGTCGGCCGAGGCGGGCACCTCGGCCTGAGGTCAGCGCGACGAGACGAGCGCGTCGATCGACGCGCGCGACAGGGCCGACGTCGTCGCACCCCGATGCTGCGCCACCACGGCGCCGGCCGCACAGGCCCGGATCAGCGCCGTCTCGATTGCTTCTCCCTGGGCGAGCGCGGCGGCCAACGCTCCACAGAACGCATCGCCGGCGCCGGTCGTATCCACCGGATCGATCCGGAACGCGTCGGCCTGCAGAGGATCGCTCCCCGCGCGATGCAGCACCACTCCCCCAGCACCCCGGGTGAGAACCACGACCGGGGCACCGGCGGCGTGCAGCCGGTCGATGCCGCCGAGTTCGGTGCACTCGGTCTCGTTAACCACCAGCACGTCGACGTCGCCGAGCATCTCGACCGCCCCGGCATGTGCGGGCGCAGCGTTCAGGATCGTCAGGGCTCCGGCCGTCCGACCCGCGCGCAGCGCCGCTGCGACACTCGCGAGCGGAACCTCCAGCTGCGCGAGCACGACCGCCGCGCCCGCGATCCCGGCGACCGCGTCATCCGCGTCGAGCTCGGCGTTCGCACCGGCCGCGACGATGATGCTGTTGTCTCCGTCGTCGAACGCCAGCACGTGGGCGACGCCGGTCGGAGCGGCGGCGCTGCGGCGCAGGGCCGCCGCCACTCCGGCATCCTCCAGCGTCTGCTGCAGCACGTCGGCGGCCTCGTCCGCTCCGATCACCGCGCAGAACCGGGTCGGAGCCCCGCTGCGCGCGGAGGCGACGGCCTGATTCAGCCCCTTGCCCCCGGAGAAGCGGCCGCCGGCCCGACCGAGCAGGGTCTCGCCGACACGTGGAGGGCGCGAGACCTCGACCACGAGATCGAGGTTCGCGCTCCCCACGACGGCGACACCGGTGAGGGTGTCAGACACGCGACATCATCCGCCGGTACTGCGATCCGGTGTGCGAGTCGGCGAGCGCCGGTGTCGGCGTGCCGATCAGGCGTTCGCGCAGCGACTGCGGCTCCGATGAGGGCTCGACGATCGCGCCGCGCTCCTTGAGGATCGGCAGCACGTGCTCGATGAAGTCCACCGTCGACGCCGGCGGGATGACGGGGGCGAACAGGAATCCGTCGAGGTCGGCGCCATCGGCGAGCTCGATCATCCGATCGGCCACCTGCTCGGGGGTGCCCACGATCGGGCGGGCGCCGACGCCGTGCGCGTGCCAGTCTCCGAGAACGTCGCCGACGGTCTTGTCGGCGAAGCGCGCGACCTGGGTCTGCGACAGCTCGGTGCTCAGCTCCGCCATCGGCGTGCTCGGCGCATAGGCCGAGAGGTCGAGGCCGGTGAACCATGCGTACGAGGCGACCGTGACGTCGGGATTCTGCGCGTCGGCGACCTCGGCGTACTTGCGCCGCGCCTCCTCCTCCGTGCTGCCGACGATCGCAGCGAAGGCCGACATGATCTTCACTTCGTCGGCTCCGCGGCCGTTCTTGACGGCCTCCTCGCGGATCGCCGACGAGTGCGCACGCAGCTGCTCGACGGAGCCGCTGCCGACGAAGATCGCCTCGCCGTGCTTGCCGCCGAACTCACGGCCCGCGGGAGAAGCCCCGGCCTGGAACAGCACCGGGGTACCCTGCGGCGAGCGCGAGGTGTTGCCGTAGCCGTGCGAGCGGAAGTAGGGGCCGTCGTGCGCAATGCGGTGCACCTTGGACGGGTCGGCGAAGCGGCCGGACTTGTCGCGCTCCAGTGCGCCCTCCTCCCACGCCTGCTCCCACAGCTTGTAGACGACCTCCATGAAGTCGTCGGCCATGAGGTAGCGCTCGTCGTGACCCACCATCGGCACGCCGAAGCCCTGCACCGCCGTGTCGGCGGTACCGGTGGTGACGACGTTCCAGCCGATGCGACCGCCGGAGAGGATGTCGAGCGTGGCCATGCGGCGGGCGAAGGAGTAGGGGGGCTCGAGCAGCGTCGAGCCGGTGGCCACGAGTCCCAGGCGCGTCGTCTCGGGGATGAGGGCGGCGAGGATGATCGCCGGGTCGAGACGCGGGAGGTCGAGGCCTTCGACCGAGCAGATGTCCGGACGCTCGCCCGCGACGTCGGCCCAGCCCCAGGCATCCGCGAGGAACAGGAAGTCGAACCCGGCGTCCTCGACCATGCGCGCGGTGTCGCGCCAGTACTCGAGCTTGTCGAACAGATAGCGCCCATTGTCGGGGTGCCGCCAGGTCGCGGTGCCGGAGTCGTTCGCCTGGGCGTTCTCGAAGAGGCCGAGGCGCAGCTGCTTGACGGTGTTCTGATCGGTCATGTGCGGGTGCCTTCCTTGTGGGTGGTTCTCTGGTGTTGCTGCAGTGATTCCGGGCACGCCGGAGGAACCCCGGGACGGGTCGGGGGGTGCCCGTCCCGGGATGCGGATGCCGCGTCAGCCCTTGGCCGTGACCTCGCCGTCGCTCCACCACAGCACGCGCTTGCGCACCAGGGCGAGGACGATGATCAGGAGCACCCCGAGCAGGCACAGCAGGGCGATGCTGGCCCAGGTGACGGCCAGGTTCGCCTGTGCAGCCGAGGTGGTGACGAGCGAACCGAGACCGGCCTGCTGTCCCGCCGCGACGAACTCGGCGACCGCGGCGCCGACCACGGCGAGCGGCAGGGCGATGCGGAGGCCGGCGAACACGTAGGGCATGCTGCCGGGGAAACGCAGCTCGCGGAAGATCTCCCATCGCGAGGCGTGCAGCGTCTTGAAGACGTCCATCGCCTTCTGGTCGACGTCGCGCAGACCCGCCAGCGAGTTCACGAGCATCGGGAAGAAGACCACGAGCCCCGTCACGATGAACTTCGGCACCATGCCGAAGCCGAACGCCACGACGAGTGCCGGGGCGATCGCCACGATCGGGGTCACCATCACGATGATGACCAGCGGCATGACCGCCCGCTCGATGATCTGGAACTCCGCCATGACGACCGCCAGCAGGAATCCGGCGAGGATGCCGGCCGATGCGCCGACCACCACCTCGAGCAGCGTGACGAGGAAGTTCGACCAGTACATGCCGGCGTCGTCGACGAGGCTCGCGCCGATCGCCTCCAGCGTCGGGAGCACGTACGGGTTGGTCCAGGCCACCACCTGCCAGAGCAGCGCGGCGATCACGAAGGTGATCAACGTGGGTCCCCACGCTCCCCAGCGCAGCCAGGAAGGAACTCCCCGGCGTGGCTGGGCCTTCAGGCGGGCGGTCGCGAGGGTCGCGGTCGTGTCTCTCATCGTCAGCTCAGACATGGGCCTTCTCCGTCTGCGCGCGCAGCGCACCGCGCACGACTGCTTCCAGTTCGCGGAACTCGTCCGTCGCGTAGGCCTCTTCGGTGCGCGGCCGCGGCAGGTTCACATCGATCACCTGGGCGATGCGCCCCGGGTGCGCGGCCATCACCACGATGCGGTCGGAGAGCATGATCGCCTCCGGCACCGAGTGCGTGACGAACATGACGGCCTTGCGGTTTGACTGCCAGAACTCCAGCAGCGCGATCCGTTGCAGGTCGCGGTTCATCTCGTCGAGCGCCGAGAACGGCTCGTCCATCAGCATGATGGCCGGGTCGAACACGAAGGCCCTCGCGATCGCGGCGCGCTGCTGCATGCCGCCCGAGAGCTGACCGGGGTACTTCTTCATCGCCTGTCCGAGCCCGAACGTCGACAACAGCTCCTCCGGGTCGCGCAGCGCTCGCCCGGTGTTGGCCTTGGCGTTGATCCGCACCGGCAGCTCGACGTTCTCGCGCACCGTCTTCCACGGCAGCAGTGCGGGCGACTGCGGCACGAGACCGATCTTCTTGTCGCGCGAAGCCGCCGTGACGCTCTCTCCGTCGATCGTGACGCTTCCGGAGTCGGCGTCGAGAAGGCCGGCGACGACCTTGAGCAGTGTGGACTTGCCGCAGCCGCTCGGGCCGATCACCGACACGAACTCGCCCATTCCGATCGTCAGGCTCACATCATCGAGCACGGTGACCTTCGCGCCGTCGACGCCGAACGACTTCGAGACGTTCCTGACCTCGACGCCGGCGCCGTGTGCGACCGTCATCACTTCTCCTGCCAGATCAGGGTGTCGCCGTCGTAGAGGTCGGCGACCAGGTCGGCGTCCATCATGTCGGCGATCGCGGGCAGCTCCTTGACGTCGCCGTACTTCTTCACGAGGGCGTGCTCGGGCTCCCACATCGACTCGTTCTGCACGCCGGGGTTCCCGCCGGCGCTCTCGCGCACCCACGCGGACTCCACCTCCCACGTGCGGGCGAGCTGGTCGCGGGGGAACGCTGCGCCCTGACCGCTGTCCTCGGCCAGCTTCGCGAGCTTGTCGATGCAGGCATCCGACTCGTCCAGGCAGTACTGCAGCGCCTTGAGGCTCGCCCGCATGAAGTCGGCGGCGACCTCGCGGTGCTCGTCGAGGAATCGGGAATTCACCTCCATCACGTTGTATGTACCCTCGACGCCGAGATCGGCGGGGAGGAACTCGCTGAACGGCAGGCCCTGAGCCTTGAGCGACTGCGGCTGGTTGGAGGCGTAGCCGACGATCGCGTCGACCTGCTCGCGGACGACGACCGTGGGGTCGTAGTTGGTCATCTTGACCATCTCGACCTTCGAGACGTCGACGCCGGCCTCGTCGAGCATGGCCGAGGCGATCGGCGTCAGGTTGATGAAGTATCCGAGCGATCCGCCCTCGAGGCCCTTCAGGCTCTCGAGCTTCTCGTTGCCGAAGATCGAGAACGGCGGGGTCGTGCCGTAGGTGGCGACCGCCGTGAGGTTCTTGCTGTTCGCCGCCGCCAGCATCACGTCGGATGCAGAACCGAGAGCGGTGAACTGGGCCTGACCCGATGCCACGAGCTGCTGCCCGTTCGCCCCGGAGGCGTTGATCTCGACATCGAGGCACAGGTCGTCGAAGTAGCCCAGCTCCTCGGCGAGGAACACGTCGAGCTGGCCGGCGCTGGCGGAGTAGCCGTAGCCGGAGATGTAGGTGATGGTGCCGGCATCCTGATTCCGCTTGCAGGCGTCGGTGTCGCTCGCACTCGTGGGGGCGGTATCGCCGCCTGGCGTCTGCGCGGAGCATGCTCCGAGCGTCAGCGTGGCGGCGAGAACGCACGTCAGGGTGGCAGTGATGCGGAATCGGGTTTCCGCAGAGGAAGTAGCCATGAGGGTCCCTTCTCGGCCGTTCGTCGTTGATGGCTCGATGAAAGTAACATAGTCAAGATTGACTAAGCAAGATCAAACTAACTTTTGACGACCCGCATGACACGGAGCGGCGTCGGACGAGCGTCGAGTGCACGCGAACTCGCCGATTGCACGGCTTGTCGACGTCGAGAAGCCGTGCACTCGGCAGGAAGTCGTGCACCCGGCGACACAGAGCGGGAGCGCGGGCGGAGCGGGAGCCGTCAGGGCCGGGGAGGGTCGGCAGGGTAGAGGTAGCGGCGCACGAACTCGTCGAAGAGCGGGACCATGTCGACGGATTCGTCCAGGAGCCACTGCAGCTGGATCCCGTCCATGACGGCGCTGATCAGGCGCGCGGCGAGCGCGGGGTCGATGTCGTCGCGCACCTCACCGGCTTCCTGCCCACGGCGGAGGATCTCCACGGCTTCGTCAGCTCGGGCCCGGTAGCGGGCGGCGAACTCGGCGTGCGACGGATGCTCCGGATCGGTCGCCTCGGCCGAGACGATCGCGTACAACGACGTGAGGCCGCGCGAGGTCTGATTGTGGGCGACGACTCTCTTCGCCTGCTCGAGGAGGGTGTGCTCCGCGGGATCGCCCGCGGCCGCTCGTACCTTCTCGTCGCGCTGGTGCAGCACCTCGGCGAACAGCTCCTCCTTGTCGGCGAAGTGATGCAGGAGGCCGGCAGGCGTCACGCCGACGCGCTTCGCGATCTCCCGCAGCGACCCGCCGTGGAATCCGGTCCGGGAGAACACGACCAGCGCTTCGTCGACGATCGCCTGCCGTCGCGCCTGCCCCGTGGCGTAGGAGCCACGGGGGCCACGACCCGCTGTCGGCTGGCCGTCCGTTCCCACTGCCCACTCCCATCCCTCGTCGAGGGAAGCGGCGGTTCAGCCCTGGTGGCCGTTGCCACCCGCACCCCACGACGAGCTGAATTCCTGCTGTCGCATCGCGGGGCGCAGGAGCTTCTCCATCTCGCGATCCACGAAGTAGTCCTTGAGCTTATCCTTCGTGAGTTCGTTGCCGATCGCCGCCATGATCATCGACTGGTCGAGCGAGAGATGGCGCTCGGCGATCGTGCCGCTCTTCACGGCGACCGCGTCGTAGAACCCACCGGGGCCATAGGCGCCGAGGTCGCCCTCGATGCCTTCGAGGTTGCGCAGCACGCCCTTGCGGTCATAGGGCAGCGCGAGGAAGGCCGCATGCGGCGTGACCACGCCGTCGCCGAACTCGGGAGCGGGGTTCGTGCCTGCCGCACAGCCCGGACGATCCACATCGACGTCGGTCTTCTCCACGTCGGACGTGTAGCCGTCGGACCGCATGCCCGCGATGTCGACGCCGTATTCCGCGTATCCGCCGAAGGGATCACTCGCGGGCGAGAAGCCCCAGTATCCGTATCCGGCCTCGTCGAGTCCATGCTGCTTCTGCACGGCGACCGTGATCGGATGATTGAGCTTCCACGACTTCGGACCCCATTTCGACTCCGGGACGAGCAGGTCGGGCATCAGCGACTCGAACATGCTGCCGCCCCAGCTGGGGACGAACGACATACCGTCATAGCTGTACGCGCCTTCCCACACCTCGACGCCGTCGTAGGTGCGGTACTTCCCCTGGGGGAGCTGCTCCTGCCAGGCCCAGTCGCAGCCGGGCGGCATCGTGCGGTGCGTGCCGTAGAGCGCCGTCGCGGGAATCTGCCCGTTGGCGATGCCGAGATAGGTCGCGATGCGGCTCTCGCTCACCGTCGTGTCGTAGTGGTGGCAGGTGTAATACGCGGTCTCGCCCGATCCGTTGTACATCGGCGCCGCGACGCTGCACTCCGGCGGCACCTCGTCCCAGAAGCCGCCGCGGTTCGTGCCGGCGGGGAGACCGGCAGCGCCGGCGGGGTCGAAGAACGAGGCGAAGTCCATCGAGTCGTAGAGGGCGTCGGCCTGCACCGCGAGCGCAGGGTCCGCCTCGCGGACGATGCGCAGGGCGGCGGCGAGCCATCCGTTGTCGACCGTGCTGAGGAACGGATACACCGGATCGCCGGAGTCGGGCCAGGTCGTCAGCTTCTCCCCCGTCGTCGGCGAGTACCAGTTGTAGAACATGCCGCTCGCGTCATTGCGCTCGAGCCCCTCGAGGGTGTCGAGCGTGGCGGACATGCGGCTGCGCGCCTCGTCGGCGCCGATGATGCCGAGGTCTCGCGCCGTGACGGTCGACCACAGGTATCCGCCGATGTTCGTCGGAGAGGTGTATGCGCTGGGGGTCTGCAGGTCGCCGGTGATGTTGTCGGCCGGAAGGCCCGTCTCCTCATCGGTCATCGCCACGAGGGAGCCCCAGGTGTCCTGCGCCCAGCGCGTGAGCTCGGCGTCGCCCTGACGGCCGCCTCCCGCCGCCGCAGGTCCGGCCAGGGCCAGGCCTGAGACGACCAGTCCGACCGTGGCCAGTGTGCTCATCCATCGCTTCATCGCGTCTCCTCATCGAGAACGGGCGCCGCTGACCGGAGCCACTCCACACGCGAAAACCTAACAGGCGTTCGGTGTTCGCTCAACCCCCTGCGCTCGACGTCGGTCGACGCGACACCCCGTCCACACTCAGCGCGGTGCGTGCGCCTCCAGGAACTCGTACACGTCGGTCGTGTCGACGCCGGGGAAGGCCCCGGTCGGAAGGGTCGCCAGCAGCGTGCGCGGGGTCTTCACGTTCGGCCAGGAGTTGTCTCGCCAGCGGTCCTCCAGGTCGGCCGGCGCCCGGCGGCAGCACACCTCGACCGAGTGCTTCGAGACGCCCCGATGCGAGGTGTCGCGCCCCACGAACCACTTCGTGTCGTCGAAGCGCACGCCCACGCTGACGGAGTGCAGCCCCTCGCTCGACGACTCCACCCGGGCGGTGCACCAGTACGTGCCGTTCCCGGTGTCGGTGTACTGGTAATACGGGTTGAAGCGGTCGTCTTCATCGAACACCACGCGCGAGGTCCACCGGCGGCAGCACATCTGCCCCTCGATGGCCCCGAGACGGTCGGTGGGGAAGTTCACGTCGTCGTTCTCGTACGCCTTGGTGATCGTGCCCGACTCATGCACCTTGAGGAAGTGCACGGGGATGTCGAGGTGCCGGGTCGCGAGGTTCGTGAACCGATGCGCAGCCGTCTCATACGAGACCGAGTAGGCGTCACGCAGGTCTTCGATCGAGATCGCCCGGCGCTGCTTGGCATCCTTCAGCGCCGGGACCACATGCGCCTCGGGGATGAGGAGCGCACCGGTGAGGTAGTTCGTCTCCACGCGCTGACGCAGGAACTCGGCGTAACTGCGCGGCTCGGAGTGCCCGAGGATGCGACTCGACAGAGCCTGCAGCACCGCGGTGCGGGCATCGCCCTTCGCGGGCACGCTGCTCGACAGGTAGAGCCTGCCGTTCGCGAGGTCGGCGACGCTCCGGGTGGTCTGCGGCAGGTCGGGCGCGTAGTGCAGGGTGAAGCCCAGGTAGGCCGCGATCTCGGACGCCGTGCGCTGGGTCAGCGGACCACCCGGATGACCGACCGCGGAGAGGATCTCGGCGGCCTTCGCCTCGAGGTCGGCGAAGTGGTTGTCCTGCCGACGCATCAGGTGCCGCAGCTCGACGTTCGCCCGCCGGGCCTCCTCCGGTGTCGCGGCCCGCTCATCCTTGAGCCGGTCGATCTCGCTGTGCAGGGCGAGCAGAGCCTTCAGCGCATCTGTCGGCAGACTCTTCGCGATGCGGAACGGCTCGATGCCCAGCGCCTGGAACGTCTGCCCCTTCATCGCCCGCTCGAGTGCGATCTCGACCGCGCTGCGCTCATCGAGCGGCTCGCCCTCCAGCAGGGCGTCGATCGTGACCCCGAGCGCCCGGGCGATCGCCTGCAGCTGCGTGAGCTTGGGTTCACGCTTCCCGGTCTCGATCATCGACATCTGGCTCGGCGCCCGATCGACGGCGGAGGCGAGGTCGTCGAGGGTCATGCCCTTCGCCGTGCGGAGCTGGCGGATGCGGCGGCCGATCGTGAGGGCGTCGGTCTCTTCTGCAGCGTCGATGGTGCTCATGCGGCCGATTCTGTCACAGAAACAGAATTTCCATCGATCTTCTCTTCGCATCCGGTCGGTCAACCCTTGGAACTTCACGCACAGTGGAACCACGCCACACCGGCACAGCCGCCGGATCCACCGAGGAGACACCATGACGAACACCGCCCACACCCCGACGCCCCGCCCCGCCGGTCTGCGAGCCGGCGACCAGGTTCAGACGGCCGCCGAGCTCCAGGAGATCTGGGACACCGACCCCCGCTGGGACGGCGTCGAGCGCACCTACTCGGCCGAAGACGTCATCCGCATCCGCGGTTCGGTCCGCGAAGAGGCCACGCTCGCCCATCGCGGTGCCGACAATCTGTGGAACCTCCTGCACACCGAGGACTACGTCCGTGCGCTCGGCGCCTACACCGGCGGCCAGGCCGTGCAGCAGGTGCGGGCGGGACTCAAGGCCATCTATCTCTCCGGATGGCAGGTCGCCGCCGACGGCAACCTCGCCGGTCAGACCTACCCCGACCAGTCTCTGTACCCCGCGAACTCGGTGCCGGCAGTCGTGCGCCGCATCAACAACGCGCTCATCCGCCAGGACCAGCTCGAGCACGCTGAGGGCGAGACCACGCAGGACTGGCTCGCACCGATCGTCGCCGACGCCGAGGCGGGCTTCGGCGGACCGCTGAACGCCTACGAGCTCGCGCAGTCGCTCATCCAGTCCGGTGCCGCCGGTATCCACTGGGAGGACCAGCTGGCCAGCGAGAAGAAGTGCGGTCACCTCGGCGGCAAGGTGCTGGTGCCCACCCAGCAGCACATCCGCACCCTGAACGCGGCCCGCCTCGCGGCCGACGTCGCCGGAGTGCCGACCGTCATCATCGCCCGTACCGATGCCCTCGCCGCCGACCTGCTCACCAGCGACGTCGACGAGCGGGACCAGCAGTTCACCACCGGCGAGCGCACCACCGAGGGGTTCTACCGGATCCGGCCCGGACTGGAGTCGGTCATCAGCCGCGGCCTCGCCTTCGCCCCTTATGCCGACCTGCTGTGGGTCGAGACGGGAGAGCCCGACATCGAGCTCGCCCGGTCATTCGCCGCAGCGATCCACGAGCAGTTCCCCGGCAAGCTCCTGGCGTACAACTGCTCGCCGAGCTTCAACTGGAAGAAGCACCTGTCGGACGCCGAGATCGCGACGTTCCAGCAGGAGCTGGCAGACCTGGGCTACAAGTTCCAGTTCATCACGCTGGCCGGCTTCCACGCCCTGAACTACTCGATGTTCGACCTCGCCCGCGGCTACGCCGATCGCGCCATGAGCGCGTACGTCGAGCTGCAGGAAGCCGAGTTCGCCGCAGAAGCAGACGGCTACACCGCCACCAAGCACCAGCGCGAGGCGGGCACCGGCTACTTCGACGTCATCTCCACCGCGCTCAACCCCGACAGCGCGACACTCGCCCTCGCCGGCTCCACCGAAGCCGCGCAGTTCCACTGATCCCCACGCCCCCTCCACACGGCGCTGGCGCGCCGCGCGGAGCCTCCGGGCGCGTGGCCCCTCTTCGTCGCGGTGCTCGACGCATTCGTCGCAGTACTCGACACGACTCAAAGGACACACGATCATGACCACTCCCACCGCTCCCCCGACCACGGCTCCGATCCAGACGACCCAGCAGGGTCCCGCGATCGAGGTCACCGGTCCCCTCCGCGACCGCTACGCGGAGATCCTGACCCCCGAAGCGATCGCCTTCCTCACCGAGCTGCACCACCGGTTCGCCTCCCGGCGCCACGACCGCCTCGCCGACCGCATGCGCCGTCGCTTCGAGATCGGCAACGGTCACGACCCGAAGTTCCGCGACGACACCGCCCACATCCGTGAGGATCGCGACTGGCGGGTCGCCGGTGCCGGGCCGGGTCTCGAGGATCGCCGCGTCGAGATCACCGGACCGACCGACCCGAAGATGACGATCAACGCGCTGAACTCCGGCGCGCGGGTGTGGCTCGCCGACCAGGAGGATGCCACGAGCCCGACCTGGAAGAACGTCATCGAGGGGCAGCTGTCGCTCCGTGACGCCATCCGCGGCGAGCTGTCGTTCACATCGCCTGCCTCTGAATCCGGCCCCGGCAAGGAGTACCGCGTCACGGCGGAGCGCACGCCGACGATCGTGATGCGCCCTCGCGGGTGGCACCTGCCCGAGAAGCACATCGCCTTCATCGACCGCGCCGGTCGTCGCACCTCGGCATCCGGCTCCCTGGTCGACTTCGGCCTCTACTTCCTGCACAACGCGCAGGCGCTGATCGACGGCGGTCGCGGACCGTACTTCTACATCGCCAAGCTGGAGTCCAGCGAGGAGGCGAAGCTGTGGGACGACGTCTTCTCGTTCAGCGAGGAGTACATCGGCATCCCGCACGGCACGATCCGTGCGACCGTGCTGATCGAGACCCTGCCGGCGGCGTTCGAGATGGACGAGATCCTCTACGAGCTGCGCGACCACTGCGCAGGCCTGAACGCCGGCCGCTGGGACTACATCTTCTCGATCATCAAGAACTACCGCGGCCGCGGGGCGCGCTTCGTGCTTCCCGATCGCAGCGAGGTCACGATGACGGTGCCGTTCATGCGGGCGTACACCGATCTGCTCGTGCAGACCTGCCACAAGCGGGGCGCCTTCGCGATCGGCGGCATGAGCGCGTTCATCCCCAACCGCCGCGACCCCGAGGTGACGGCACGCGCGATCGAGAAGGTCACCGCCGACAAGAAGCGCGAGGCCGGCGACGGCTTCGACGGCACCTGGGTGGCGCACCCCGACCTGATCCCCACGGCGCAGGCGGAGTTCGATGCCGTGCTGGGCGACCGCCCCAACCAGGTCGACCGTCAGCGCGATGACGTGCACGTGGAAGCCCGCGACCTGCTCGACCTGCACATCGGCCGTCCCATCACAGCACAGGGCGTGCGCGACAACGTGTCGGTCGCCATCCGCTACCTCGAGGCCTGGCTGCGCGGACTCGGGGCGGTGGCGATCGACAACCTGATGGAGGATGCCGCGACGGCCGAGATCAGCCGCTCGCAGGTGTGGCAGTGGATCCACCAAGACCGCACCACTCAGGACGGCACCCCGATCACGGCGGAGTACATCGAGGGTCTGATGGCCCAGGTGCTCGCGCAGGCGACGCGCAGCCACGGCGACCGGTATGACGACGCGGCGGAGATCTTCCGCGAGGTCGCCCTGCAGGAGGAGTTCCCCACCTTCCTCACACTGGGCGCCTACAGCCGGTTCCTGATCGATGAGGACTGAGCAGAGGACTGAGTAGAGGACTGAGCAGACGAGGGAGCCCCCGGGACTGCGGCATCCGCCGTGGTCCGGGGGCTCCCTTTTTTCCCGCTCCCATGCCCCTCGCCGGGCGTAGCCTGGACGCATGACCGACGTCTGGGCGGACATCGCCTCCGAGTTCCTGCACTTCTACCCGCGCGGCCGACGACTGCTCGCGGTGGCCGGGGCGGACGCAGAGCGCTCGCGACAGGCGGCAGACGACCTCGCGGCCGCGCTGACGGCGTCAGGGCAGCCGGTCATCCGCGACCACTCACCGGACGGCGCCGAGGCCGAGCTCCGCTCCGTGGTCACCGCGTTCCGCGAAGGCCCGAAGAGCGGCGACATCCTGCTCGTCTCCGGACCGGCGACTCTGCTCGGCGAGCGCACCAGGGGCATGTGGAACTACGCGGTGTGGCAGCTGGCCGGCGACGAGCCACCGCACACGGTCGCGGGTGCGATCGTCGACGTGACCGACCCCGCGCACCCGACGCGGCGGTTCGCCGACTACTGCGCACTGCCCGCGTCCTACGGCGCCTGACCCCCGAGGTCACTCAACGTGCGTCGGCCGGTTCGGCGTCGAGGCGCTCGCGCACCTCGGCATCGAGCACCAGATCGGCCGCGCCCAGCGCCTCTTCCAGCTGGGCGAGGGACGACACCCCGACGACGGGGATCACCGGCACCTCCGCGCCGAGCAGCCACGCGAGGGCGACCTGGTTCGGTGTCGCACCGATCTCCGCCGCGACCTCGTGCAGCAGCGCGCGGCGGGTATGGCTGGTCGGATGATCGACGCCGCCCCACAGCGGCTTGTCGAGACGCACGATCCCGCCCTGATGCAGCGGCGAGTACACGGTGATGGCGAGCTGCGGCCGTTCGGGGGTGCCGGTGGATGCCGCATAGTCGAGCAGGCCTGGGGTGACGAAGTTGTTCCGTCCGAAGCGCGGAGCCGGGTAGCTGTACTGCTGCTGCACCACACCGCAGGGCGCGATGTCCCGCCGCTGCGCCTCCTCGCGTGCTTCCACGACACGCCAGGTGGGCACGTTCGAGATGCCGGTGATGCCGACGAGGCCCTCGCGTTGAAGCTCGCCGAAGGCCCCGACCGTCTCAGCGAGCGGAACCTCGATGTCGTCGACGTGCCCGTACAGGACGTCGATGTGATCGATGCCGAGATGCCGGGCGCTCTCCGGGGCCTGCCGCCGGATGACCTCGGCGGAGAGGCCCTCGAAGTTCGTCGGCGGGGTGTTCGACAGCGGCTTCGACGGATCCTTCTGTGCGGCGCCGAGCTTGGTGGCGATGCGGAGGGCGTCGCGGTTGCCGCGGTCGCGCATCCAGCGGCCGAGCAGGTCTTCGCTGTCGCGACCGGTGCCGCCGGCCCAGAGGCTGTAGTTGTTGGCGGTGTCGATGAAGGTGCCGCCGGCTTCGACGAAGCGGTCGAGGATCCCGCGCGCGGTCGCCTCGTCGGTGCGGGTGCCGAAGTTCATCGCGCCCAGGCACAGGGTCGAGACGTCGAACGAGGTGCGGCCGTCGGAGAGGGTGCGGTACTGCATGGTGGTCCTTTCTCGGAGGATGGCTCCACGCTAGGGAGAGATCGGCTCGGGGATACACTCCAATCACGATGCAGAACACCAGACCGATTCTTGCGTGGGAGACCCTCCTCGACCTCGAGGTCGAGAGCGGCTCCGCGGTCGCACGGCCCCTGCGTGACCGCGTGGAGACCGCGCTGCGTCGAGCGATCGCCGAGGGGCGCCTCTCCCCCGGATCCGCCGTGCCGCCCAGCCGCACCCTGGCCGAGACTCTCGGTGTCTCGCGGTGGGTGGTCACCGAGGCATACGGACAGCTGGTCGCCGAAGGGGTGCTGGAGGCGCGGACCGGATCCGCGACGAGGGTGGCCAAGCAGCACGCCCGGGCGCCCGGCCCGACGCGTCCCGCCCGCCTCTCCGAGCGTGCGGACGGCAACGCTGCACTCCTCGATGTCGCCCCGCCCGTGCGGTACGACCTTCGACCCGGCATCCCCGACCTCCGGGCGACTCCCCGAGCCCGCTGGGCTGCCGCCCTGCGCGCAGCGATCACCGCGATCCCCGACCGCGACCTCGCCGCCTCCCACCCGCTCGGGTATGCCCCCGCACGCGCCGCCGTCGCCGCCTACCTCTCCCGTTCCCGGCACGCCGTCGCCGACGCCGCGCGCGTCACCATCACCCACGGAGCGACCGACGGCATGGGCATCCTCTCCCGCGAGCTGCATCGACGGGGCCACCGCGACATCCTCGTGGAGGACCCGAGCTGGCCCCGTCTGCGCGCGGTCGCCGAAGAGCACGGCCTTCGTCCGATCCCGGTGCCGGTCGACGACGACGGCATCGACATGGCGCGGCTGATGGAGATCGCGACCGGCACCGGAGCCAGGGCGGCCCTCATCACGCCGGCACACCAGTTCCCCCTCGGAGCCGCGCTCACCCCGGGCCGACGCGAGGAGCTCATCCGCTGGGCCCGAGAGCACGACGGCCTCCTGATCGAAGACGACTACGACGCCGAGTTCCGCTACGACCGGCGTCCGATCCCCGCCCTGCAGCGCCTCGACCCCGAGCGGGTCGCGCTGATCGGCTCGCTGTCGAAGTCGGTGTCGCCCGCGCTCGGACTCGGGTGGATGCTGCTGCCCTCCGGCGTCGCTCCTGGGCAGTCGGCCACACCACCCTCTCTGGTCGATCAGGCCGCGCTCGCGGAGTTCATCACGCGCGGCGACCTCGAACGGCATCTGCGGTCGTCGCGGACACGGTTCCGCCGCCGCCGGCAGCGCCTGCTCGACGCACTGCGGCGCGAACTGCCCGAGCTGCCCGTGTCGGGGATCGCCGCGGGAATGCACCTGGTGCTGGCGGTGCCCGCCGGGGTCGTCGCCGCCGACGTCGTGGCGACGGGCAGGGCGATCGGCCTCGCCCTCAGTCCCCTGACCCGCTACGAGTGCGTCCATCCGCAGGCGGAGGCCCTGGTGCTCGGCTACGGCGATCTCGACGACACTCTCATCGAGGAGGCTGTGGCGCGGCTGGCGACGATCATCCACGCCGCCCGCGGGAGCTGACCCCGCGTCGCGACATCAACGGAAGGAAGCCGCCACCGAGTTGCGGTGGTAGTCGAACACGATGCTCGTGCGCGTGGAGGCGACGCTGCTCTGCGCCGAGAGATGCTCCAGCACGAACTCGCGCATCTCGGACGAGTCGGCGACCGCGATGTGCAGCAGGAAGTCGTCGTCGCCACCGAGGAAGAAGAGCTGGATCACCGGCGGCAGCACCCGCACACGGTCGGCGAACTCCACGATGCTCTCCCGGCGTCCGCTCGGGCGCAGCGTGACACCGATGATCGCCTGCAGTCCGGCGCCCAGCATCCGCTCATCCACACTCGCGTGGAAGCCGGTGATCACGCCCCGCTCGACGAGGGCACGCAGTCGCGCGTGCGCGGTCGAGGGCGCCACGCCCAGGCGCCCGGCGAGCTCGGCGTTCGTCATGCGCCCGTCGGCCGTGAGCAGCTGCACGATCCTGGCGTCGATCGCATCCAGGGCGGGGGCCCGAACGGTGTTCGGCTCCGGGGCCTCTGAGGTCGTCTCCATGCGAAGCATTATTCAGGATTTCCGCATCACGCGAATCATCTTCACCGATTCTGTTGTTCTGTCGATGTTTCTGCGATCCTGGGTGCCGCACCGCATCGAACCTGGAGGATCAATGAAGATCGGCGTCCCCACCGAGGTCAAGAACAACGAGAACCGCGTCTCCCTCACTCCCGCCGGCGCCGACCGTCTGGTGCACGAGGGCCACCGGGTGCTCGTGCAGTCCGGGGCCGGGCTCGGCTCGCGCATCACCGACGACGACTACCGGGCCGCCGGCGCCGAGATCGTCGCCACCGCCGCCGACGCGTGGGGCGAGGCCGATATGGTCATCAAGGTCAAGGAGCCGATCGCCCAGGAGTACGGCTTCCTGCGCGACGACCTCACCCTCTTCACCTACCTGCATCTCGCTGCCGACCGCGCGCTGACGACGGCCCTCGTCGAGGCAGGGACCACCGCCGTCGCCTACGAGACCGTGCAGCTGCCCGACCGCAGCCTGCCGCTGCTCGTGCCGATGAGCGAGATCGCCGGACGCCTCTCGGTCACCATGGGCTCGTACTCGCTGCTGCGTTCCCAGGGTGGCCGGGGAATGCTGCTCGGCGGCATCGCCGGCACACCGCGCGCCAAGACCGTCGTGATCGGCGGCGGCGTCGCCGGAGAGCACGCCGCCGCGAACGCCCTCGGACTCGGTTCGAAGGTCACCGTGATCGATGTCTCCCTGCCGCGTCTGCGCGAGCTCGAACACCGCTACGGCGGCGCCCTCGAGACCCGTGCGTCGAGCCGCTACGACATCGCCGAAGAGCTCAAGACCGCCGACCTCGTGATCGGCTCCGTGCTCATCCCCGGTGCCGCGGCCCCCAAGCTCGTGACCGACGACATGGTCGCCGCGATGAAGCCGGGGTCCGTGCTCGTCGACATCGCGATCGACCAGGGCGGATGCTTCGAGGGCTCGCGCCCGACCACCCACGACGACCCCACATTCGCGGTGCACGACTCGATCTACTACTGCGTGGCGAACATGCCGGGCGCGGTTCCCGAGACCGCGACCCGTGCGCTGACGAACGCGACCCTCCCCTATGTCTCGGCGATCGCCGGCAAGGGCTGGGAGCGGGCGGCGGCCGACGACGCCGCTCTGGCCGCGGGTCTGAACGTGCAGGGCGGACGCATCACGCTTCCGGCCGTCGCACAGGCGCACGGACTCACGACCGACTGACCTTCCGAACCCGAAAGAACTCCGGATCTTGGCGGCATCCCACACCTCTCCTGCCGCACCGACCCGAGTACGCTCGTAATCGTGACCGAACGCGCTCCCCTCTCCCGCAAGCTGTCCGCCATCGCCGAGTCCGCGACCCTCAAGGTCGATGCCAAGGCCAAGGCCCTCAAGGCCGAAGGCAAGGACGTCATCTCGTACGCTGCCGGCGAGCCCGACTTCGCGACGCCGCAGTTCATCGTGGATGCGGCGGCCGAGGCTCTGGCCGACCCGGCGAGCTACCGGTACACGCCCGCTCCCGGCCTCCCGGCGCTGCGCGAGGCGATCGCGGCGAAGACCCTCCGCGACTCCGGACTCGAGGTGTCTCCGAGCCAGGTCATCGTCACCAACGGCGGCAAGCAGTCGGTCTACCAGGCCTTCCAGACCGTGGTGAACCCCGGCGACGAGGTGCTGCTGCCCGCCCCGTACTGGACCACGTACCCCGAGGCCATCCGCCTCGCCGACGGCACCCCCGTCGAGGTCTTCGCCGGGGCCGACCAGGAGTACAAGGTCACGGTCGCGCAGCTCGAAGCCGCACGCACCGCCCGCACCACCGCCCTCGTGTTCGTCTCCCCGTCGAACCCCACCGGCTCCGTCTACACCGCCGAGGAGACCAAGGCCATCGGCGAGTGGGCGCTCGAGCACGGCATCTGGATCATCAGCGACGAGATCTACCAGAACCTCACCTACGAGGGTGTCAAGGCCACCTCGATCGTCGACGCCGTGCCCGAGGTCGCCGGCCAGACGATCCTCGTCAACGGCGTCGCGAAGACCTACGCCATGACCGGCTGGCGCGTGGGCTGGATGGTCGGCCCGGCCGATGCCATCAAGATCGCCGGCAACCTGCAGTCGCACCTCACCAGCAACGTGAACAACGTCGCCCAGAAGGCCGCGATCGCCGCGCTCACCGGCCCGCAGGACGAGGCCGAGCAGATGCGCCAGGCCTTCGACCGTCGCCGCCAGCTGATCGTCTCGGAGCTGTCGAAGATCGACGGCCTCGTCGTACCGAACCCGCTGGGCGCGTTCTACGTGTACCCCGACGTGCAGGGCCTGCTGGGCCGCACCTGGGGCGGCGTGACCCCGACCACCTCGCTCGAACTCGCCGATCTCATCCTCGACCAGGCCGAGGTCGCGGTCGTCCCCGGCGAGGCCTTCGGTCCCTCCGGCTACATCCGCATGTCATACGCACTGGGCGACGAGCAGCTGCTCGAGGGCGTGCAGCGCCTGCAGCGTCTGTTCGCCTGACCCGCGGAACCCGACGAAGGCCCCTCCCGTCTGCAGATGGGAGGGGCCTTCGTCACGACGTCTCCTGCCCTCAGGCGAGGGTCAGCGATACTGGAAGCATGACGAACGGCGAGCAGGAGTATGAGCGGATGCCAGTGACTCTGCGGGTGGCATTCCCCATCCTGATCACGGTGACCGTGCTGGTCTTCTTCCTCTCCCTCGCGGTCGCTCCCTTCCTCTGGTACTGGGGAGGAGAGTCGCGTCAGTGGCTCAGTGTGCTCGCCTTCGTACCGGTGGTCGTCTACGCGACCATCACGGTGCTCGTGATCAGACGAAAGTCGTGGGCCCGATACGCGACCCTGCTGTTCCCGCTCCCGCTCGCGCTCTATGTTCCGGCGGTAGCAGCCCCGATCTGGGAGTTCTGGGTCGCCATCGCGGCCCTCGCCGTCACCACCGCGGCGGTCGTGTTGATCCTCCTGCCGTCGTCTCGTTCCTACTTCGGCAGCGGGACACCTCAGTCCTCGGGACGGAAGCCGATCAGCCAGCGCACGCCGTAACGGTCGACGAGCGTGCCGTCGAAGTCACCCCAGGGTCGCTTCTGCAGTGCGTCGATCACGCGGCCGCCGGCGGCGAGCTCGTCGTACCAGCCGGTCAGAGTGAGGGCGTCGGCCGTGCCGAGCAACGAGAGGAACATGCCGCCCATCTGCACGGCATCGTCATCGGCTCCGGCATCCGCTCCGGCGATCTCGACCAGTCCGCTCAGCTGCCCGTGCGCGATCGCATCGCCGGGGCCGTCGTGCCTCCCCGCGGTGGCGTAGTCGAGCAGCTGGAGCTCACCGCCGAACACCGATCGATAATGACGCAGCGCCTCCGCGGCGTTGCCGGGGAACAGCAGGTACGGGATCAATCCGCTCATGCCGCGAGTGTAGCCGCGACGGCCGACGTGTCCTGCGGTTCGACGCCTTGGAGTTCGACGCCTCAGAGTTCGACGCCGACGAGAACCGGCTCCGGCTGCAGCACGAGACCGAACTCGGCGTGCACCCTGCTCTGGATGAACCGGGCGAGCTCGGCGACCTCACCCGCGGTCGCCCCGCCACGGTTGGTCAGCGCGAGCGCATGCTTCGTCGACACGGATGCGCGGGAGCGCGGGAGCTTGAACCCCTTGCGGATGCCCGCCTGCTCGATCAGCCAGGCCGCGCTCACCTTCACGTCGGAGACCGCCGCGGGCTTCGACAACGGCACCTGTCCGTCGTAAGACGCCAGCGGGATCACGGTCACGGCGTCCAGATCGGGGGCGACCGGCCAGCGCGGGCACTCCGGGGGCAACGAGCCGGCGACCGCCGCCGTCACGATCGCGTTCTGGAAGAAGGAGCCGACGCCGTGGGTGTCGGGGTCATCCGCGTCGAGCAGCATGCCCTTCGACGCGCGAGTCGAGAGAATGCGCTCGCGCACCCAGCCGAGCGGAACCGGTGTCTCATCGGTCAGACCCAGTGCCCGACGCAGCTGCTCACCGCGCACCACACGCTCGCCCGCGATCAGCAGGTCGACGGTCACGGAGAGGATCACGGCACGGCGCAGCGGCACACTGCCATGGTGATGCTTGAGCACCGAGGTGCGGAAACCCAGCCCGAGCTCGGCAGCGGGAACCGTCGAGATCTCGCCGGTCGACTCGTCGATCAGCTCGACCTCGACCAGCGTCTCCTGGATCTCCTGCCCGTACGCCCCGATGTTCTGCACGGGGGCGGCGCCGACCGTGCCGGGGATCCCGCTCATGGCCTCGAGGCCCGCATACCCGTGGGCGACGGCATAGGCGACGAGGTCGTCCCACCCGTGGCCGGCCTGCGCGCGCAGACGGATGCGGCCGGCGTGCGGGGACGGCAGCTCGTCGATGCCCTCGGTGCGCACGCGGATGACCGTGCCCTCGAACGGCTCGTCGCCCACGAAGAGGTTGGAGCCGCCACCGAGGACGAACCACTCGTCGCCGCGCGCCCACGTCTCACGCAGAGCATCGACGAGACCCGCCGTCGTCGTCGCCTCGAACATCCGCTCCGGTGCTGCTCCTGTGCGCAGCGTGGTCAGCTCCGCCAGACGGACCGGCTCGATCTCCCGCATCAGCTCGCCCTCATCAGACAGCGATGCGCAGCTGCGCCTTGACGAGCACGGTGGTCTCGCCGAACGTGACCTTGAGGTCGATGCGCGCGGCCTCGTCGTCGACGGCACCCACGGTGGCGACGACGGTGATGTCAGCGCCCTCGTCGGGGTCGACCACGACCGGCTTGGTGAAGCGCACGCCGTAGTCGAGGATGCGGGTGGCCGGGTCGAGCGCCGCGACGACCACCGACGAGGCGATGCCCATCGTGAGCATGCCGTGCGCGAGCACGCCAGGAAGCCCGACGGACGCGGCGACATCATCGCGGTAGTGGATCGGGTTGAAGTCACCGGACGCTCCCGCGTAACGCACCAGCGATTCGCGGGTGAGGTGCACGGTGCGCTCGGCGAGCACGTCTCCGACGGTGTAGCCCATCAGGCGGCCTCTCCTTCATCCGCGCTCGGCTCGGCACCGACCAGCAGCACGCTGGTGGCGGTGACGACGTGGGCACCCGCGGGGTCGGTGATCTCGGCCTCGCTGGTGATCATCGCGTTGCCGCCCATCATCCGGATGCCGGTGACGCGCAGCTGCGCGGTGAGCTCGTCGCCCGCGACGATGGGGCGCGTGTAGGTGAAGCGCTGCTCGGCGTGGATGGTGCGCGCGAGCACGATGCCGGAATCCTCCTGCCCCAGGAGCTGCTGGAGCGTGAGGTCCTGGATGACCATCGCGAAGGTCGGCGGCGCCACGACGTCGGAGAAGCCCGCCGCGCGGGCCGCCTTCAGGTCGGTGTGCTGCGGGGCGTCGGCGAAGACGGCACGAGCGAACTCGCGCACCTTCTCGCGGCCGACGAGGTACGGGGCCGTCGGCGGGAACTCCCGGCCGACCAGATCTTGGTTCACTGCCACCCCTCGATCCTACCGAGGGGTAGCGGCGAACCAGGCCGCGGGTCGGCTCCCGGGAGTTCAGGCCGCACGTGCGGACATCGCCGATCCGAGCAGCACCATCCTCATGCTGCGCTCCGCGGCGTCGCGCAGCAGTGCCTCACCGTGTTCCACCGCCTGTTCGAGGGGCATCGGCACGGTGATGATCGAGGCGATCGCGTCGATGCCGATGTCATGCACGGTCGGCGCGCCGACACCCAGCGATCCCGCGATGCCGAGCACCGGCACGCCGGCGACTCTGGCGCGCATCGCGATCTCGGCCGGCACCTTGCCCCGAGGCGTCTGGAAGTCGATCGCCCCTTCGGCGGTGATGACGAGATCGGCCACCGCCATCAGCTCATCGAGGGGCTCGGGCAGCAGCCCGCTGTCGAGGAGCACCTCGAAACGCGGGGCGAGACGCGCACCGAGCACGGCGGCGAGACCCGCCCCGAGCCCGCCAGAGGCGCCGGTGCCGCCGCCGGTGCGCACATCCATCGCCGCTCCGAACGGACTCTGCTCCTCGAGCAGACCGGCCCAGACGTCGAGGGCGTCCGCGAGCTCCTCGACCTGCTCGGACGTCGCCCCCTTCTGCGGACCGAACACCCTGGCCACGCCGCGCGGTCCGCACAGGACGTTGTGGATGTTGCAGGCGAGCACGATCTCGACCTCGCCGACGCGGGGATGAAGACCCGCGAGATCGAGGTGCACTGCATCGCGGAGATTCCGCCCGCCCGCGGTGATCGGCACACCGTCTCGGTCGAGGATGCGCACGCCGAGCGCTTCGAGCGCCCCGGCACCGCCGTCGCTCGTGCCGGAGTCGCCGCAGCCGACCACGATCCGCTCCGCACCGGCGTCCAGTGCAGAGGCGATCAGCTCGCCCACGCCGCGCGTCGTCGTCTCCCCCGGGTCGCGGC
>NZ_DFQP01000073.1:64069-80203 GCF_002377845.1 Microbacterium sp. UBA3486 | reverse complement strand
GGGCCGCCGTGCCAGCCGTGGGGGCCGCCGTGACCGCGACCGCGGCCGTCCGCTCCTCTTCCCCCCGGGCCCCGCTCGCCGGGTCGCCGACCACGCAGGCGGGACAACGCCTGCGCGATGGCTTCGGCGGGATCCGGTGCGGCGTCGTTCGGTTCGGCGTCGTTCGATTCGGTGGTCACCATTCGATTTTACATGCGACTTGACATGCATTGAGCGTTCATGTCACACTACATGTACATGCACTGTGACATACACATGCACACTGACATCAAATCGACACCGACAAAAAGGACTTCCCATGAACACCTCTGAATCACAGAACGGGCCCGCACAGGGCTCCGAGAACACCGACCGCCCCTTCGGCTACTGGCTGAAGGCCGCCGACCGCCTCATGGCGGCCGGGTTCGCCACCGCCTTCGACAGCGAGCATGCGAGTCGTCGCGACTGGCGCCTCCTCAACATCGTCGACGGCACCGTCGCATCCGACCGTCCGCTGAGCGGCCACAAGATGCACCGACTCGTCGAGCGCGGCTGGGTCTCCCCCGAGGGAGACGGCTGGACGCTCACCGACGACGGCCGCGCAGCGAAGGAACGCCTCGGCGCCATCGTCGACGAGATCCGCGCGAAGGTCGGCGATGCCGTCTCCCCCGTGGAGATGGCCACCACGCTGGCGTCGCTCGAGAAGATCGCCCGCGCATTCGGATGGGACGAGGAGACCCCTCTCCCCCGCGGACGCCGACACGGCTTCGGCGGCCCGCGCCACGGACGCGGTTTCCCGCGCGGATTCGGACGCCCGTTCGGGCGCGGATTCGGCCCCGGACACGGCTTCGGCGCGGATGCGGATGCCGAGCACGGATGCCGCCACGGCGAGCCCGGCGCCGGTCACCGCGGTCGCGGACACGGACACCCGGGTCACGGCGACCACGGCGACCCCGGACACCGCGGACACGGTCCGCACCGTGCGGAGCGCATCGCTCAGCACGCGTTCGAGCGCGGATTCGACGCGGGCTTCACCCGCGGTCGCGACGCCTGACCGCGAGAAGAACGTCCGCGAAGCGCCTCACCCGACCCATCGGGTGGGGCGTTTCGCGTCCTCAGAGCTCGAGCAGAGCGATGGCCGACTCGTCGGCACCCGCCGCGCGCAGCCGGGCACGCATCGCCGCGGCGGCGAGCGCATACGGTCGCGCGTCGTCCAACAGCAGTGAGCGCGAGTTGGCCTCTTCGTTCAGGGCGACCAGCTCGAACGCGAGCACCTCGGGGTCGGCGTCGACCTCGCCCGCGTCCGCCTCGTGACGCAGCTGCGCCTCGACATAGCCGTACCAGTCGACCAGCGCCGCGCGTACGGCATCGCTCACCGGTCCGGATTTCGAGTCGACGTCGGCGGCGGTCGCGGCGAAGAAGCACCCGCCGGTGAAGACACGGTCCTTCGAGTACGTCAGCGAGTTGCGCAGCAGCGCGGCGAGACGGTGCACCCCGCGGGGGTATGCGCGCGCCGGCTCGACGATCCGGGCCGTGAAGATCTCGCGGGCAGCGGCGACCGTCGCCAGCTGCAGTCCCTCTTTGCTCTGGAAGAGCGTGGCGATGCTGCTCTTGCTCGACCCCGAGGCTTCGGCGAGGCGGCCGATCGTCAGCCCGTCGAGGCCCTCGACCGACGCGAGGTCGGTCGCGCTCTGCAGCACGATACGTCGCGACGCATCGCCGCGGGCTCTCCGCCCGTCCACGACCGCACTCTCCACCATCCGCCTAGTATACGAACGATCGTTCGCCTAATATACGTATGATCGTTCGTATTGTTCTGGCGAAGGAGCTCTCATGCCGTCCGTTCCCGCGCTGCTCGCCCGCAGCATCCATACCGCCGCCGCGGTCTCGCCCCGGATCGCGGGCGACATCGCCTACCGCCTGTTCTTCACGACGACTCCGCGGATGGCGGTGCGCAAGGCGGATGCCCCCACCCACGCCGACGCGCGCCGCGGAGGAATCACCGTGGGCGGCGTCGACGTCGCCACGTACGAATGGGGCGCCGGGCCACGAACCCTCCTGCTCCTGCACGGATGGCGCGGGCGGGCCTCGCAGTTCGCACCGCTCGTGCGAGAGCTCGTCGCCGAAGGGTTCCGTGTCATCGCGTTCGACGCCCCGGCCCACGGCGCCTCGCCCGGGCGGGGCACCGACATCCGGGACTGGATCGATGCCGCCGAGCAGCTGCAGACCGACCACGGACCGTTCGACGCGATCATCGGACACTCGTTCGGCGCATTGGCCGCACTGACCATCGCCCGGTCGACCGTTCCCACTCCGGCGGTCGTCGCGATCGCCGGAGCCGCGAGTCCCGACGCCTTCGTCGCCCGGTTCGCCGACGACCTCCACCTCGACGCCGCCACGACGGCACGCCTCTCGGAGCGGTTCCGTCGGAGGCTCGGCATGGATCGGTCCGAGGTGTCAGCGCGCTACGACACCGCCCGTCATCCGCTCCCCGCCGGCACCGCACTCCTCGTCGTGCACGACCGTGACGACCGGCGCATGCCCGACCACGATTCCCTCCGGTTGCACGATGTCCACGGCGACCGCTCGCGCCTCGTCCGCACCGAGGGTCTCGGCCACACGCGGGTGATGTCGGCGGATGCCACGCTCGATGCGGTCGTCGCCCTTGTCACGGATTCGGAGGTGATGTCGCCGACGACGAGTAATCTGGCGCCGTGATCACCTGCGTCGTGACGTACACGATCGATCCGGAGAAGATCGAGGCCTTCGAAGAGTTCGCGCGCGCCTGGATGCGGCTCGTCGACCGTCATGGCGGCACCCATCACGGCTACTTCCTCCCGTCCGAGGGCGCGAGCGACCAGGCCCTGGCCCTGTTCACCTTCCCGTCGCTCGCCGAGTACGAGGTGTATCGGGCGAGGTTCGGCGTCGATCCGGAGTTCATCGAGGCCGACCGCATCCGCGACGACAGCGGATGCGTGCTGCGATACGAGCGCACCTTCATGCGACCGCTGCTGCCGACGGACCTCCTCCCGGAGGCCACCCGAACCGAGGGCTGACCACATGGACCGGGTCGGCGTCGTCAGATGCGGCGCGGCCCCGGCCCGTCGATGCTGAGCGCGTCTTCGGGGTTGAGCAGACGGCACGCCTTGAGAGACAGGCAGCCGCACCCGATGCATCCGGTCAGCTCGCGCCGCAGGTGTTCGAGCTGTGTGCGCCGGAGGTCGAGCTGCGCGCGCCACAGCTTCGCCACCCGCTGCCAGTCCCGTTGCGAGGGAGGCTCATCCACCGGGAGGCTCTGGAAGACCTCGTGCACATCGGTGAGGGGGATGCCGAGACGCTTGGCGACCACGATCAGTGAGATCCGCCGCAGCATGTGCCGACGGTAGCGACGCTGGTTGCCCGCGGTCCGAGTCGACGCGATGAGGCCGAGCTGCTCGTAGAAGTGTAACGCCGTCGCGGGGACCCCGGAGCGCCGGACGACTTCGCCGATCGCCAGCAGGTCATCGGGTTCCAAAGACATCGTCGCCTCCTCTTGACCTCGAGTTTACTCGAGGTATTAGCGTGACGATCGGTCGCCGAGGAAAGGCGCCTCCGGGCGGATCACCGCCCGCTCCGACGTCACGAAGGGCAGCCGATGACCCAGACACCACCCCGCACCCATCCCGCAGGCAGTTGGCGCGAACTGCTCGGCAGCCGCTATGCCCCCATCGCCTCGGTGCTGGCCGGCGGCGTGCTCCTCGAGGCGAGCAATGTCTATCTCACGACCAGCCTGCTCCCCACGATCGTCGGTGACATCGGCGGAGCGGAGTTCTATGCCTGGACGATGATGGTCTTTCTGCTCGCCTCCGTCGTCAGCTCGATGATGGTGAGTCGGATCCTCACGCAGCGGGGAGCAGTGCAGGCCTACCTGCTGGCGCTCGGCCTGTTCGCGCTCGGCTCCCTGCTGTGCGCCGCGAGTCCCTGGATGTGGGCGCTGCTCGCCGGACGCGCCGTGCAGGGTCTCGGCGGCGGACTGCTCGCCGGGCTCGGCTACGCGCTGATCCAACGCGCTCTCCCCGAGCGCCTCTGGGCACGCGGGGCCGCACTCGTCTCGGCGATGTGGGGCGTCGGCAACATCGTCGGCCCGGTGGTGGGCGGCGTCTTCGCACAGCTGGACGCTTGGAGGGTGACCTTCGTCGGGCTCGCGGTGGTCTCCGCGTTGATCGGCATCGTGGTGGCGCGCGTCCTGCCGCGCACCACTCGAAGCCGATCCAGCGAGTCCGTTCCGTGGGGATCCCTCGTGCTCCTCTCCGGCGGAGTCGCCGCGGTCGGCCTCGCCGGCGTCGTCCCCAGCGGCCTCGCCACCGGAGTCGCCATCGTGGTCGGCGTCGTGCTGGGCGCGTGGTTCCTGCGTCACGAGCGTCGGGGCCGCACGGGGGTCCTCCCGCGGATAACGTTCGCCGCCGGCTCATCCCTGGGCTGGGTGTACCTCACGGTCGCCGTCCTGGCGTTCGCGATCGGCACCGAGGCGTTCATCCCGCTCTTCGGCCAGGAGATCGGTGGACTGATGCCGTTCGTCGCCGGCCTGCTCGGTGCAGCCCTCTCGCTCGGATGGTCGATCACGCAGGTGTTCACGGCCAACGCCACCGGCATCCGGTCCCGTCGCGTGCTCATCACGATCGGTCCCCTCGTCATCGCCACCGGCCTCACCGCATACGGTCTGCTCCAGCACGAAGCCCCGTCCGTCCTCGTGGTCGCCCTCTGGTTCGCCACGCTGTTCCTCGCCGGTGCCGGCATCGGCCTGGGGTTCCCGCACCTGACCGTGGCCGCGTTGGGGAGCACGCCGGGCGAGGAGGAAGGCGCCAAGGCGGCCGCGGCTGTCAACACCGTCTTCATCATCGCGAGCGCGTTCAGCTCGGCCATGGCCGGGGTGCTCGTCAATCTCGCGATGCCCGACGTCGTCGAGGCCGCCCGACTGCTGATGCTGGTGTTCGCGGGCGTCACCTTTCTCGGCACCTTCGTCGCCCGCGGTGCGAGCTGGGGCATCGGGCGCGCGGACACCGATACCGACACCGACACCGACACCGACACCGACACCCTCTGATCGAAAGGCGCCACGAGCATGGACACGAACATCGACACGAACACTCCCGTCACCGTCATCGGCCTCGGTGAGATGGGAACGGCGATCGCCGAGGCGCTCATCGAGCGCGGCCACCGCACCACGGTGTGGAACCGCACCGCGAGCAGGAGCGCACCGCTGGTCGCGATCGGCGCCGAGGCCGCTCCGACGGCGGCGGCCGCAGTGGCCGCGAGCCCTCTCATCGTCGTATGCCTGCTCGACGGAGACGCCGTGGATGCCGTGCGGGGAACCATCGATGCAGATATGCGCGACAAGGTCGTGGTGAATGTCACCAGCGGATCGCCCGCCGCGGCCCGTCGCACCGCGGAGTGGGCGTCGGCACACGGCGCGAAGTATGTCGACGGGGGCATCATGGGCGACGTGTCTCGCGTCGGCACGCCCGATGTCCTGTTCTCCTTCAGCGGCGACCATGACGGCTACGAGGCGCACCGTCCCGTGCTGGAAGGGCTCGGCACCATCGCGTACTTCGGAGAAGACCCCGGATTCGCCGCCGTCGAGTTCCTCGCCCAGGTCGCGGTCGGCTACGAGTTCCTCCTCGGTCTGCTGCACACGTTCGCGCTCGTGAAGGCCGAGGGTGCCGACGTCGCCGCATTCGCCGACCGCGTCGCCGGTTCGATCGGGAGCTACGTGCCGCTGGTGAAGAGCTTCGGCGCCGCCGTGTCGACGCGGGAGTACGGGCCGGACCTGGGTCCGCTGAGCGTGCAGGCGGCGCTGATGGACGACCTGATCAGCCATCGCGAGTCCCTCGACATCGACACTATGCGCATGCGAGAGGTCCAGCGATTGATGGACAGGCGGATCTCCGACGGCCACGGCGACCAGGGCTTCTCCAGCCTGTTCGAATTGCTGGGCGACTCGCGACCCCACAGACGAAAAGGGAACCGACGAAAAGGGAACCGACGAAAGGGCGATGACGTGATCCCGCTCGGCCCTCAGCTCATCGGGCAGACGGAGAAGGCACTGAACGCGCTTCTGCAGATCGTCCTCTCGGGCCGCGACCTCACGGAACGCCAATGGGTGTCCCTGCGACTCGCCTCACAGCTCGACGACGGCGACGACCTCGACACCTTCGTGGCCGCCCGCCTGCATGATCCGGATGTCGGGCGGCTCCTCGCTTCGCTGCGCGACCGCGGGCTCATCGCCGGCTCTGCGCTCTCCGCCTCGGGTGCGGCCCTGGTCGCGGAGATCGGACGGGAGATCGCCGACTTCACCGGCCCCCTCTGGGAAGGCATCGACGAGCTCGAGGCCCAGGCCGCGACCCGGGTGCTGAACCACGTCCTCGAAGAGGCCAGAATGCTCCTGCGGGCCTCGGCGGCCTGACCTGACCGCCTCGAAGGATTCCGTGGGCGACGTAGGCTGGATCAGTGGCGGATTCCCGGGGAAGAGTGTGGACCGGCGTTCTGCGCGTCGAACCGCACCGCGGTGACCACCGGGTGGCGCTGCGCGCCGCGGTCAGTGTGGCGGTGCCGCTGCTCGTGCTGTGGATGCTGGGACGCCTCGACCTGAGCATCTACGCGAGCTTCGGGGCCTTCGCCGCGCTCTACGGGCGCCACGACGTGTTCCGTGATCGCATTCGGATGCAGGCCAGCGCGGGCGGTGTGATCCTCGCCTCGATGCTCATCGGCACCGCGCTGTCGGTGCTCGCCGCTCCCGCCGCGGTCAGCATCCTCGTCGTCGCGGTCATCGCCTCCGCCGTCACCCTGCTCGCCTACACGATGCGGTGGCATCCGCCGGGGCCGCTGTTCCCGGTGTTCGCGGTCGGGGCGTGCGCCACGATCCCGGCCACCGCCGCCTCGTTCGGCGACGTGCTCGTGGTCGGCGGACCGAGCGTGCTGTTCGGGCTGGCCATCACCGCGCTGGTCGGCATCTTCACGCGCAGCACCGCGGATGTGGCGCCGAAAGTCCGGCAGCCTGTCGGTCCCATCGCCGGGGAGATGGCGGTGTCGGTCGGCATCGCGATCGTGGGTGCGGGCTTCGCCGGTCTGCTGATCATGGATTCGCACTGGTACTGGGCGGCCGTCGGCGCGGTCGCCGCGGTCAGCGGGCCGCAGCTGAATGCCCGGGTGATCCGCGGCATCCAGCGCCTCGTCGGCACCCTGCTCGGCGTCCTGGTCGCAGCGGGCATCCTCGCCATCGACCTGCCGCCGCTCGCCGTCATCGCCCTCGTGGTCGTGCTGCAGGCCGCCGCCGAGCTGTTCGTCGGCCGCAACTACGGCATCGCGATGGTGTTCATCACCCCGCTCGCACTGCTCATGGTGCACCTCGCCGCGCCGACACCGGTCGACATGCTGCTGCAGGACCGCGCGATCGAGACCGTGATCGGCGTGGCTGTGGGCACTCTGGTCGCCGTGGCGTCGGCGGCCCTCCGGCGCCGGCAGCTGCCGAAGCGGGCCTGAGCCTCAGCAATCCTGAGACTCAGCCGTCCAGACCCGCAGGCGACGCCTACGCGATCGACGCGAACGAGATCGATGCCGCGAGATCGACACCGGCGACGTCTGCGCCCGCGAACGGGAAGGTCGTGGTGTTCAGCAGGTATACGCCCACGATGATCGCGGCGACGAAGAGCAGGAACAGGAAGGCGAAGATCACGACGGTGAGCACGCGGTAGCCGCCCGATGTCGGAACCTCGGGGGCGACGGAGGGCAGCGCCCAGTCGTCGGCGACCGCGGCGGGCGGCTCCCCCTCGAGGATGGCGGGAGTCGGACGCGGACGGTCGGAACCACGACGCGTCGCGGGCGGAGGCGGCGGGATTACCGCATCGAGCGTCGATGCGTTCGAGGGGACGTCCGACGGTGGCGGGGTCAGCAAGCCCTCCGGGATCGGGATCTCGGGCGGTGGCGGCGGGATGACGACGTCGGCGGGCGGGATCAGCGGCTCGTCGGGAACCTCGACGCCGTCAGGGGAGAACGGTTCCTCCGGGACGATGGGCTCTTCGGGCCGCGCGCCGCTGACATCGCTCATCTCAGCCTCCGACTGCTCCGATGTCGGTCGTGCCGACATCCGTCCGATGGAAGTTCTGGAACGACCGGGAGGCGGTCGGTCCGCGCTGACCCTGGTACCGGTTTCCGTAGGGGCCGGAGCCGTACGGGTTCTCAGCGGGCGAGGTGAGGCGGAAGAAGCAGAGCTGGCCGATCTTCATCCCCGGCCACAGCTTGATGGGAAGGGTCGCGACGTTGGCGAGTTCGAGCGTGACGTGCCCGGTGAACCCCGGGTCGATGAACCCCGCGGTCGAGTGGGTGATGAGCCCGAGGCGCCCGAGGGACGACTTGCCCTCGAGGCGTGCCGCGATGTCGTCGGACAGCGTGACCTGCTCGAATGTCGCGCCGAGCGCGAACTCGCCGGGGTGCAGGATGAACGGTTCGTCGGGGTCGACCTCGATCAGCCGGGTGAGTTCGGGTTGGTCGACCGAAGGATCGATGAAGGGGTACTTGTGGTTGTCGAACAGCCGGAAGTACCGGTCCAAGCGCACGTCGATGCTCGACGGCTGGATCATCCCGTCTTCGCGCGGTTCGAGGCCGATGCGGCCGGATGCGAGTTCTGCCTTGATGTCGCGGTCGCTGAGAAGCACGGGTTCAGCCTAGTTGCCGGGGGCTTCCGTCGTCGCGCCTGCTTTGGCCAACGGGCACCTGCCAGGTAGGCTGGCGTTCGCCCGCTCCTCGGATGCGGGTACGGGGCTGTAGTTCAATGGTAGAACTTCTGCTTCCCAAGCAGACAGCGCGGGTTCGATTCCCGTCAGCCCCTCCATGAAACCCCCGGGCTCCCCGGGGGTTTTCTCGTTCCCAGCCGGCTACGGCTCCGTCGTCTCGGTGCGGGTGGAACGATCGAGGTCTTGAGCCCGGAGGATTCTCGATGCGCGAAGGACTTCGATACCGAGGAGATGACCCTTCGCGTCGAAATCGAGGATGATCTCGCCCTCTCCGCGAGGGTCACGGATGCCGGCGACCTGGGCGGCGGCTTCGCCTGGGAGGAGTTCGCAACCGATCGATATGTAGGCGGCGTCCGCCTCCGGGTCGTACCTGACGCTCATCAACCGCCTCCTGCCGTTCCGACGACATGCCGTCTTCCACCACCGCGCTGTCCTCCGACGCGCGCCTTCAGATCATCCCATCCGAATCACCATCGGTTCCGAACAACGGTCGATGGGCGATATTCGTGCGCCCTCCGCACCGTATGCACGACCGAGAGAAGCCCCGATGATCGAATCGACGACACCGCCACTCGCCGCGCTCGACGGCTACCGCAACGTCACCGACCTGCTCGTGGCGCGCGCCGCCTCGGCTCCGGATCACGTCGCCTTCGAGGTCGAGGACGCGCGCTCCGGGTCATGGCGGCCGATCACGACGCGCGCCTTCGAAGGCGAGGTGCGCGCGCTGGCGAAGGGCTTCATGGCCCAGGGCATCCGGGCGGGCGACCCGATCGCGATCATGGCGCCGACGCGCTACGAATGGGCCGTCGCCGACCTCGCCGCCTGGTTCGCCGGCGCCGTCGTCGTGCCGATCTACGACACGTCGTCGCCATCGCAGGTGGATGCCATCGTCGCCGATGCCGGTGTGCGCCTGGCGATCGGCGGCACCGCCGAGCACGCGGCACTCCTGCAGGACGCACTGGCGGTGTCGGACTCCGACACGATCGGGGCCTGGACGATGGATGCCGGGACATCCGCCGCCCTCGCCGCGCTGGTCGCGAGCGGCAGCGGCGTCACCGATGAGGAGCTCGAGGCCCGCAGGACGACCGCCACTCAGGACGACCCCGCGACGATCGTCTACACCTCGGGCACCACGGGCGAGCCCAAGGGAGTGGTCCTCACCCATCGGAACTTCCTCGGCCAGGTGCTGAACATCGCCGCGGCGTACAGCGAGATCGTGAACGAAGACGGCAACACCGTCATCTTCCTCCCGCTCGCCCACGTGCTGGCACGCGGACTCCAGCTGATCTGCCTGGCCAGCGGCATGCGCATCGCGCACCTCTCCGACCCCTCGACGGTCGTCGCCACCCTCGACACGCTGCGCCCGACGTTCCTGGTCGTCGTGCCGCGAGTGTTGCAGAAGATCCAGGCGGCCGCCGCGGGCAAGGCCGCCGACAAAGGACTGGCGGGAGTCTGGGCGAAGGCCGAATCGACGGCGATCGCCTGGGGTCGCCGCGCCGAGCGGGTCGATGCCGGCAGACGCGTCGCGAGGGACCGCGGCCTCCACGTGCGTCACCGCCTCTTCGACGCCCTCTTCTATCGGCGTCTGCGTGCCGTGATGGGCGGGCGCGTCGGCTACATCCTCTCGGGCGGAGCAGCCCTCGACACCGACCTCTCGCTCTTCTTCCGCGGCATCGGGGTCCCCGTCATCGAGGGCTACGGGCTCACCGAGACCACCGCACCGCTCACCGGCAACCTGCCGGGGCGTATCGCCTCGGGCAGCGTCGGCGCGCCCCTCCCCGGACTCACGGTGCGCATCAGCGACGAGGGCGAGGTGCTCGCTCGCGGCATCGGCGTGTTCGACGGCTACCGCAACCCGGCTCACGACGACGGCGCCTTCGTCGACGGCTTCTTCCGCACCGGCGACCTCGGTCGTCTCGATGCGCAGGGCCGGCTGATCCTCGAAGGGCGGCTCAAAGACGTGATCGTGACCTCGAACGGCAAGACGATCGTGCCGACCCGCTGGGAGAGCGCGGTCGAAGCTCATCCACTCGTCTCGCATGCGGTGATGGTCGGCGAGGGGAAGCCGTACCTCTCGGCGCTGCTCGTGCTCGACCCGGAACAGGCCGCGGAATGGGCCGATTCCGAGGGGGTCAGCGTCAGCTCGAGGACGCCATCCGACATCCGCACGGTGGACGACCCGACGCTGCGCGCTCACCTGCAGCGCGCCGTCGACGCCGCCAACGCACTCGTGGCGCGCAGCGAGCAGGTCCGCCGGTTCAGCGTGGTCTTCGCCGACCTCGACGACCGCGGGCTCGTCACACCCACCATGAAGCTCAAGCGGAGCGTCGTGCTGGATCGCGCAGCCGTCACCATCGAAGACCTGTACCTCTGAGAAACAGAAAGCACACCATGTCCTCCCCCACGCCCTCCGACGCCAAGTCATCCCGCTCCTCGGTCATCGCGATCCTCGCGGCCCTCGTGATCGGCACGCTCGTCGCGGTCGCCGGCAGCCAGAACGGCGCGACGATCGGCGGCATCCCGCTGTTCGCCCTGGCCGTCGCGGCCGCGTTCGCGATCCAGGTCATCGCGTTCATCCCGGCGATGCTCCTGCAGACCGAGCGATTCTTCGACCTCACCGGCAGCCTCACCTTCTTCGCGATCTCTGCGGCGCTGGTCCTGCTGACGCCACAGCCCGACGCGCGCAGCTGGATCCTCGCGGGGATGGTGATGCTGTGGGCGGTGCGCCTCGGATCCTTCCTGGCCCTGCGCGTGCACAAGGCCGGCTCGGACGGACGCTTCGACCAGATCAAGGGCTCCCCATTGCGGTTCCTGCAGGTGTGGATCATCCAGGGCGCGTGGGTGTCGCTGACCGCGGCCGCGGCATGGATCGCGATCAGTGCGGACTCCGCCACCCGCGCACCCATCGGATGGCTGACCGTCGTCGGGATCGTCGTGTGGGTTCTCGGCATGGTGGTCGAGATCGTCGCCGACGCGCAGAAGTCGGCATTCCGTGCAGACCCGCGCAACCGGGACGAGTTCATCCGCACGGGACTGTGGTCGCGGTCGCGCCACCCGAACTACTTCGGCGAGATCGTGATCTGGGTGGGTGTGTTCCTCACCGCCGCCCCCGTGCTCGTCGGATGGCAGTGGATCGCCCTGCTCTCGCCGCTGTTCGTGATCCTGCTGCTCACCCGGGTCAGCGGCGTCCCGCTGCTGGAAGCGCGCGCCGAGAAGAAGTGGGGCGATCGCGCCGACTACATCGCCTACCGCGAGAACACGCCGGTGTTGATCCCGAAGCTCACGCGGGGCGCGGTGCAGGAGACGGCGGCGTAGACCGGATCGCGCGACGGGTGATCTGACCCGCAGGGGACGACGGTGAGAACCCCCAAGTCACATGGTCGCCCACGGACCGAATGACCCGCCGGGCGCAGACTGGCTGCTTCCTACCACCGCACCCGCTGCACTCGTTCCGTACACAACGTTGAGACCTGCCGACGTTCGCAAACTGGCGAGGGCGCTCATGAGCGCCGCGCCGCTTCCGATCTGACTCCAGCCGGCGGGTGCCGGTGTCGGAGCGACACTGGTACCCCAGGCGGTGCCATCACTGCCGAGGCAGTACAGCGAGTAGGTCGATCCTGTCTTGAGCGCAGTCGGCGTGGCCGCCCCAAGAGGAACTGGTCCTGACCCAAGATTCACCCAGGAGCCGAATGCAGCGCCGGGTTCCATCTGAGTCACGCTCGAGACCGTCGAACCCGCTCCGGCGAAAACAGCGATCCTGCCGCTGTCGTTGATGACGGCGGGATCTGTACTGACGCCGGCCCCACCGGCGCCGAGAGCACCCCATGCAGAGAATGTCGACCCTGGGCTGACCTGCGCGCTGGCGTGGATCTCGGACGTCGACGTGCGTGCGAACAGCCCGATGCGGTTGTCAGCGAAGTGGACGAGAGCGGGCGTGCCGAGCAACGACGCGCTGGAACTGCCGATCGTCGTCCATCCGCCGAAGGCAGTCCCGGCTGATGCTTGAGCGACACCAGCCACCGTTCCCGCGTCAGTAGTGGCGTAGATGCCGATCGCGCCGTTCTGAAACTGGACGGCGACCGGATCTCCCGTGATTCCGTTACCGCCTGACCCGATCGTCGTCCACGGGGTGAAGGGCCCTCCAGGCACCGTCTGGTTCGATCCCACGATGGTTCCCCCCGTGGTCCGACCGTAGATGGCGATGCTCTGGCTCGAAAGTCGAAGCACCGACGGGCGCCCTGTCAGCGAGCCGATGTCTCCGCCCAGCTTCTGCCATGGCGAGAGCCCAGCACCCGCCACTGCTTGACTCGCACCCCACAGGTCCCCGTCAGTACGGATCGAGTAGAGGGAAATCCTGTCGGACGGATCGATGATCGCCGTCGGGCCGAAAACCGACCCGGCCGCGGGCGTACCCGGTCCGGAATCACCTACGTAGTTTTCGAAGTCGACGGTGTTCTTGTAGCCGAGTTGGCTAGGTACTCCGCCGATCCAGAGGGAAACGTGCACGTGCGCGCCATAGCCATTGTCGCTATCGAACCCTGATGCACCCGAGTACGCGATCACCTGCCCCCGGGTCACATTCGCTCCGACGCTCACGGCACTGGAGTTCAGGTGCAGGTAGCGAATGTAGTTGCCGTCGCTCCCACGTAGAGCGAGATACCGACCGGTGGCCGTGGATGTCGTGTCTTTCCGGTCGACGATCACCCCATCCGTCGCAGCGAGAACCGGCGAGCCCTTGCCGACCGAATAATCGGTCCCGGGCTCACCCGACGGCGGATTCCGGTTCTTGTGCCCCTGCCACGAATCGGAGATCGGCACGTTCCCGCACGGACGAAGGTATGTCCCGGCTGCTGCGGCCGGTGCGGCCGAAAGGGCGTCGGCCCCTATCGCAGCGACGCCCAGCGCGAATCCGGAAGCCACGAGCAACGACCGCCGGGAGAGGGCGACCTCGAATCTATCCGGCGCATCTCCCCACAACCAGGTCAAGCCATCGGAAGTCATTGCGTGCCACCTTCGTTCTCACCATCGATGAGGTTCTGAACCTGCTCTTCAGGGAGCGGCTCGATCGATGCGTTGGACATCTCTAGCTCCGGGTCCTCCGGGGTGCCGCCGATCGTGCATTGCGCCTGTCCCTCGAACCCGGACGTCTGCGCCGGTACAAGCACCAACCACTCGGGCGCGATGCTTCGCTCTTCGATACGAACACCGTCGGGGTCGAACTCCACCCCGTCGCCGAACGCAGACTTCGTCGCGTCCATGCAGACGGCTGCGAGCTCGCCGGGCGAGAAGGCACCGAATTCGGTGGCCGTCGAAACCGGTATCCGAGGGGATGACCCGGGGAGTATTGCGCACCCGGTGACGGCAAAGGCAGAAAGGACGAGGAGAACTCCCGCGAAGCGGCGGGAGAGACGAGGCGAGCCCATTTGTCAAACATATGGAGATTTGAAGGTCGCCGCTGTCCCCTCTTCGGCCTACAGACTCAGAGAGAGGCACCGCGGTACGTTGAGAGGTTTTTCATCTTTCGCGAGCGACCGCTTGCATCCCTGCCGGCAGGCAGCTGCGCGGGAGTCACGCGAAGGCTACCGACTTCGTCTGCCCGCACACATCGGGCCCCGACACTCGGTGCCCGCGGACATGACTTCGCCCGCCCGGCACGAGAGTGTGGAGACGAACCGGCGTTCTGCTTGAGAGCACCCGCCGCGAGAGCACGCCCGAACAAAGGAGTCTCCATGTCCAGCGAAACCCTGGTCGTGCCGCTCGTCGACCAGCTCGACGCATTCTTCGGTCAGTACACGGCTGCGGGTCAGTCGCCGGGGCTCGTGTACGGACTCGTCGGCACCGACGGACTGGAGCACACCCGGGGGTTCGGGACCGCCGACGACGACGGCACCGCCCCTGACGCCGACACGGTCTTCCCGATCGCCTCGATGACCAAGAGCTTCGTCGCACTCGGCGCCCTGCTCGCCCGAGACCGCGGGCTCCTCGACCTGGAAGCCCCCATCACCGACTTCTATCCGGAGTGGCACGGCACGGTAGGTGACGAACCGGCTGCCGCCCCGACGCTGCGGCAGCTGCTCAGCATGGGCGGCGGACTCACCGAGGACAACTCGTGGGTCGACCCGTTCCTGGGCCTCTCCGAGGCGGAGCTGGTCGAACGGATCAGACCCGGCTTCAACTACAGCACCCATCCGGGAAGTGCCTTCGAGTACTCGAACATCGGCTTCACGATGGCCGGTCTCGCCGTAGGCAAAGCCGTGAGCCGACGCGTGGAGGACTGGGTCACCGACGAGATCCTGCATCCGCTCGGGATGAACAGCACCTGGTTCGACAACCTCGCACCGGAAGAGGGATTCCGCCGAGCGGTCGGCTACTCGCTGAACACCGACGGCGACTGGGTGGGGTTCCCTCCCGCCGTGTCCGATGCCATGGCCGCTGCTGGCGGCATGCAGTCGACGATCAACGACCTCAGCATCTGGGTGCGCTTCCTCGCCGCCGCCACACAGCCCGCGTCGACACCCGCGAGCAGTGACGATGCCGTCGTCAGCCGGGCGTCACGGCGCGAGCTGCAGCGCATCCATCAGGTCGACATCCCGTCGCTCCAGGCACGCCCCGAAGGCACCTGGAAGTTCGTCACCGGGGGCTACGCGCTCGGACTCTTCGTGCGCGAAGACCTGCACCGCGGACGCATCGTCACGCACAGCGGCGGCCTTCCGGGATTCATCCTGAACATGGTGTGGCACGCGGGATCCGGGAAGGGCGTCGTCGTGTTCACCAACAGCCACCGGAGCAACCCGGTCGCCCTGTCGGAGGACGCCCTGTTCCGCGCCCTCGCCTTCCACGACACCCCCGCCCGCACCGTGCAGCCGTGGCCGGAGACGCATCGGCTGATGTCCGCCGCCGACGAGCTGATCCGCTCCTGGGACGACGGTACGGCCGCCGCGATCTTCGCCGACAACATCGACTTCGACCGCCCGCTCCCCCAGCGCCGAGCTGCGATCGACGAGCTCATCGCCCAGGTGGGCCCGCTGCTCCGCGACCGCGGCGCGCCCGAGGTCGTCTCCGCGGCGACCCCGGCAGACATCACCTGGTCGATCCCCGCCGAACGCGGCGAGCTGATCTGCATGATCCACCTCACCCCGGTGCGCCCCGCACAGATCCAGGAGTTCGAGGTGATCGCCGTGGAGCGGAGCGTTCCGCGTGCCGCACGACCGACCGACATCTCCGCCCGGCGCCGCGCCTACGCCCGACCGACCGTGAGCTCGCTGCCGAACACGCGCGTGCTCTGAGCCGCGGCCGCGTTCCCGACGTCACGTCAGCCTCGCGGATCGAATCGGCGCACCGGGTGTGTCGCCGCGACGAGCGCGCGCAGCCCCTCCAGGTCGGCAGC
>NZ_DFQP01000073.1:18861-63970 GCF_002377845.1 Microbacterium sp. UBA3486 | reverse complement strand
GCAGCGCCCAGGGCACGCGCCTGCACGAGCACGTTGCCGAGAGCGGTCGCCTCGACGGGACCGGCCAGCACCGGGAGCCCGGAGCGATCGGCGGTGGCCTGGCAGAGGAGCGCGTTGAGCGAGCCGCCCCCGACGAGGTGGATCACGTCGACCTCGCGGCCCGAGAGGGCGGATGCCGTCCGCACGGTCGCGGCGAAGGCCGCCGCGATGCTCTCCACGATGCTGCGCGCGAACGCCGCACGGCTCGTCGGAACAGAGGCCCCGTCCGCCTGGATCAGCGCGGCGATGCGGGCGGGCATGTCGCCGGGCGCGCTGAGCGAAGGATCGTTCGCATCGAACAGCGGCACCCCATCCGAGACCGCGGCTGCCGCAGCGAGCAGCTCCGCCAGATCGATCGACGCGCCGTCCTCCCCCTCCCACGCCCGCACGCTCTCGCTCAGCAGCCACAGACCGGTGACGTTGTGCAGAAAGCGGTATCGACCATCGACGCCGAGCTCATGGGTGAAGTTCGCCTCGCGCGCGGCGTCCGTCAGCACGGGTTCGGTCAGCTCCAGTCCGACGAGACCCCACGTGCCGCACGAGATGTACGCGGCGGAAGGCGACGTCATCGGCACGGCGACCACTGCCGAGGCGGTGTCGTGCGAACCGACTGCGATCACCGGGAGGTCGGCGCCGATCCGGGCGGCGAGATCCGGACGCAGCGACCCGATCACCGCGCCGGGGTCGATGAGCGGAGGGAGGATGCGCGACGGGATGCCGATGCGCGATGCGAGCTCGGTGTCCCACTCCCCGTCGTCCACTCCGAGCAACCCCGTCGTGGAGGCATTCGTCCGCTCCGCCGCGCTGACGCCCGTGAGCAGGAACGCGATCAGGTCGGGGATGAGCAGCGCCACGTCCGCGTCCGCGATCCGCTCGTCGACCCGGTACTGGTACAGGGTGTTGAAAGGCAGGAACTGCAGTCCGTCGCGGGCGTAGAGATCGGCGAACGGAACGATGTCGTGCACCTCTGCGACGCCCCGGGCGGTGCGGGAATCGCGGTAGTGGAACGGCTCGGCGAGAAGAGCGCCGTCCGCGAGCAGCCCGTAGTCGACGGCCCAGGAATCGATCCCGAAGCTCTCGATCGCCGGTTCGCGCCGTACCGCCTCAGTCAGACCCGCCACGACGTGCTCGTACAGGGCCGAGAAGTCCCAGTGCAGACCGTCGTCGCGCTCCACAGGGCCATTGGGGAAGCGCGACACGAGCTCGAGCTCGAGCCTCCCCTCCCCGATCCGCCCGATCATCACACGGCCGCTGGTCGCCCCGAGATCGACGGCCGCGACCGCGCGCACGCTCATCGCAGGAACGCCGCGGCGACGCCGGAGTCGACGGGGATGTGCAGACCCGTGGTGCGGCTGAGCTCGGGGCCGGTCAGCACGTAGACGGCGTCGGCCACGTTCTCGGGCACGACCTCGCGCTTGAGGATCGTGCGGTTCGCGTAGTACTGACCGAGGTCTTCTTCGGCGACGCCGTAGGTCGCGGCACGGTTCGCGCCCCAGCCCGAGGCGAAGATGCCGGAGCCGCGGACCACGCCGTCGGGGTTGATGCCGTTCACACGGATACCGTACTCGCCGAGCTCGACCGCGAGCAGCCGCACCTGGTGCGCCTGGTCGGCCTTGGTGGCGGAGTAGGCGATGTTGTTGGGGCCGGCGAAGACCGAGTTCTTGGACGAGATGTAGATGATGTCACCCCCGAGCTTCTGGTCGATGAGAACGCGGGCGGCGGCCTTGGACACGAGGAACGATCCCTTGGCCATCACGTCGTGCTGCAGATCCCAGTCCTTCTCGGTGGTCTCGAGCAGCGGCTTCGAGAGCGAGAGCCCGGCGTTGTTGACCACGAGGTCGACACCGCCGAACGCGAGCACCGCCTCGTTCAGGGCGGCCTGCACGGCCTCGGCGTCGGCGACGTTTGCCGCGATGCCGATCGCGACATCGGTGTTGCCGAGCTCGGCGGCCGCGGCCTGCGCCTTCGAGGCGTCGAGGTCGGCGACGACGACACAGGCGCCCTCGGCCGCGAGGCGGGTCGCGATGGCCTTGCCGATGCCGGATGCGGCGCCGGTGACGAAGGCGATACGGCCCTGGTGCGACTTCGGCTTCGGCATGCGCTGCAGCTTGGCCTCCTCCAGCGCCCAGTACTCGATGTCGAACTTCTCGGCGTCGGAGATCGGCGAATAGGTCGACAGGGCCTCGGCGCCGCGCATCACGTTGATCGCGTTGACGTAGAACTCGCCGGCGACGCGGGCGGTCTGCTTGTTCGCACCGTAGGAGAACATGCCGACACCGGGGATCAGCACGATGAGCGGGTCGGCGCCGCGGATGGCAGGAGACGTGGCCGTCGCGTGCGCGTCGTAGTACGCCTGGTAGTCGGTGCGGTACTGCTCGTGCAGCTCGTGCAGGCGCGCGATCTGCTCCTCGGCAGACGCCGTGGCCGGCAGGTCGAGGATCAGCGGCTTCACCTTGGTGCGCAGGAAGTGGTCGGGGCAGCTGGTGCCGAGCGCGGCGAGGGCGGGCGCCTGTTCCGACGCCAGGAAGTCGAGGACGACGTCGGCGTCGGTGAAGTGTCCGACCATCGGCTTGTCGGTCGAGGCGATGCCCCGGATGGTGCCGGCGAGGGCCGCAGCGCGCTCACGGCGCTCGGACGCGGGGAGGGCCTCGAAGCCCGAGCGGACGCCGCCGAACGGGTCGGCCTTGCCGTGCTCGGCGATGTAGGCGGCCGCGGTGTCGATGATCCAGAGAGAGTTCGCCTCGGCCTCCTCCGACGTGTCGGCCCACGCGGTGATGCCGTGTCCACCGAGGATGCAGCCGATCGCCTGAGGGTGCTGCTTCTTGATCTCGGCGATGTCGAGTCCGAGCTGGAAGCCGGGACGACGCCACGGCACCCAGACGACCTTTTCGCCGAAGATCTTCGTGGTCAGCGCTTCGCCGTCTGCCGCGGTGGCGATCGCGATGCCCGAATCAGGATGCAGGTGGTCGACGTGCGCGGCGTCGACCAGGCCGTGCATGGCGGTGTCGATCGACGGGGCGGCACCCCCCTTGCCGTGCAGGCAGTAGTCGAAGGCGGCGACCATCTCGTCTTCGCGGTCGAGTCCGGGGTACACGTCGACGAGCGCGCGCATGCGGTCGAGGCGCAGCACGGCGAGACCGCTCTCGGTCAGGGTGCCGAGGTCGCCGCCTGAGCCCTTGACCCACATCAGCTCGACCGGCTGGCCCGTGACGGGATCGGTCTCGGTGCCCTTGGCCGAGGTGTTTCCTCCGGCGTAGTTGGTGTTCTTCGGGTCGGCGCCGAGGCGGTTCGACCGGGCGATCAGAGCGGCGGCGGTGGCGTTGGTCATGACTCTCCAAGACAGGGGCGATGCACACGACCGTGTGCACTCGTGCTGTTACTTCTTGTGAAAGATAACACGAACTGACGTCGTGGAAAAAGGTGTCTGGCGAGGGCGTCTGGGAGATTCAGAGGATGTCGGCGATATCCCGGAAGGCATCCAACCGCTCGTCGCCGGGATCGAGCTCGGTGATCAGCACCGAGATCTCGTCGCGCTCGAGCGCGCGGGCCACCGACCGACGCCCGAGCTTGCTGGAGTCGACGCACACCACCGTGGTGCCGGCGTTCGCGGCCATCGCCTGCTTCAGCTCGGCTTCGTCCACCGAGACCTCGGACGTGCCGTCGGCGCTGTCGAGCGCGTCCGCCGAGGAGAAGAAGATGTCGAAATAGACCGACCGCATGCTCCGGCGGGCGATCGGGCCGACAAGGCTGCCGGTGGTGGGCTCCGCCGTACCGCCGGAGATCACCGCCGTCACTCCGTCGAGCGGATGCAGCACCTGGAACGACTCGAACGAGTTCGTGTACGCCGTGAGCCCGGCGCGCGGACCGATCGTCGAGGCGAGCATGTTGACGGTCGACGACGCGTCGAGCGCGATGCTGCCATGGGCTGGGACGAGTCGCAGCGCCTTCTCGGCGATCGTCCTCTTCGCGCTCGCCCTGATGGCCCGGCGCGCATCGAACGGACGTGCGCGCGGCGCTGCCGTCGCTCCGCCGCGTACCCGTCGCACCCGGCCCTCCGCCTCCAGCTCGAGCAGATCCCGTCGGATGGTCATCGACGACACCGCGAACAGTTCGGCAGCGGCCTCGATCATGACGCCCTGCGGGCCGTTGGCGAGTTCGACGAGTTCGTCTCGACGTCGTTGCGCCTCGAGATTGCCGGAAAGAGCCATGGGAGGAATCTATCCGGTGTGCACGCCGGGGCCGATCCCCGGATGCTCGGCCCTCGCTCTGTGCGCTCATATGAGCGGCTGGTGTCGCGAGGTGAGCGCCGCCGCTAGGCTCTGCTCATGCTCGGAAACACCACGGAACCTCTTCTCGGCCGCATCGCCGTCGTCACGGGCGGGGCGCGGGGCCTCGGGTACGCCATGGCCGAGGCGCTGGCGACCGCCGGCGCCGATGTCGCCCTCCTCGACCGCCTCGACACCGTCGCCGATGCCGCCGACGCCCTGCAGTCCGAGACGGGGCGGCGTGGCATCGGCGTCAGCGTCGACGTCACCTCCGACGCCTCCGTCGCGGCTGCCTTCGACACCGTCGCCGCGCAGTTGGGCGTGGCCGACGTGCTCGTCAACAGCGCGGGCATCACGCTGGGCACGCCCCTCCTCGACACCACGCCAGCGGACTGGCGGCGGGTGCTCGACGTCAACGTCACCGGCACCTTCGTCACGAGCCGTGAGTTCGCGCGCCGGCACGTCGAGGCCGCACGAGGAAACCCGGCCAGCGTGGTCAACGTGTCGTCGATGTCGGCGTTCGCGGTGAACATCCCGCAGACCCAAGCGGTCTACAACACGTCGAAAGCCGCGGTGTCGATGTTCACCAAGAGCGCGGCGATCGAGTGGTGGCCGCACGGCATCCGCGTCAACGCGATCGCCCCGGGATACTTCGCCAGCGACATGACCAGGGACTTCGTGGCGGAGAACCCCGAGATGGCCGACGAGTGGGTGCGGCGCATCCCCGCCGGGCGGATGGGGGAGCCCGAAGAGCTCGGCGACCTCCTGGTCTACCTCGCGAGCGAGCGGTCGAGCTACGTCATCGGGCAGAGCATCCTCATCGACGGTGGTTACACCAGCGTGTGAGAGGCCGCCGGACGGGAGGCCCGGACCCTAGGCTGAGGGACATGCCCGAACTGCCCCTCGGCTCGGCGACCTTCCGAGCTGCCGCCGTCGACCTCGGAGGGTCCAGCGGTCGCGTCGTGAGCGCGACCGTCGACGGGGATCGGCTGCGGATCGACGGGGTGCACCGGTTCCGCAACCGCGCGTTCACGGACGAGCTCGGACTGCGGTGGGATGCCCAGCGGCTGTACCGCGACGCGGTCGCCGGTCTCGCGGCGCTTCGCCGCGAGGGACCCGCCTTCGCCAGTGTCGGCGTGGACGCCTGGTCGGGAGACTACGGGCTGCTCGCCTACGACGGCCTGCTCGATGCTCCCTTCCACCAGCGCGATGCCCGCACCGACCGCAGCTTCCCCCTCGTCGACGCGATCCTCCCCGCCGCCGATGCCTTTCGAGACACCGGGGTCACCGCCCTCCCGATCATGACGATCTACCAGCTGATGGCCGACCGGGAGGCCGGGCGTCTCGACACCGTGCAGCGGATGCTGCTGATGCCCGATCTGCTCGCGCACTGGCTCGGCGCCGAAGAGGTCGCCGAGGCGACGAACGTCTCCAGCACCGGCCTGGCCCTCCCCCGCGGTGCCGGCTGGGATGCCGGCCGGATCGATGCGCTGGGCCTGCCGGCGCGGATCTTCCCCGAGATCGTCGCGCCCGGCACCGTGACCGGGCGTGTGGCTGGCGGCATCCTGGCGCCCGGGGATGCCACCGACATCACCGCCGTCGCCTCGCACGACACCGCCAGCGCCGTGATCGCCGTCCCCGCGCGCGACGAGGACTTCGCCTTCGTGTCGTGCGGCACGTGGATCCTCACGGGTGTCGAGGTCGATCGCCTCATCACGAGCGACCGGGCCCGCGAGGCGGGTTTCACGAACGAGCTCGGCCTCGACGGCACCGTGCGGTTCCTCCGGATCGCCGCCGGGCTCTGGATCATCAACGAGTGCATGCGGGAATGGGGGCTCGACGGCTGGGGTGCGCGCAGCACCGCCGCCCGTCGAGAGCTGTTGGCCCGTGCCGACACCGCCCCGGGCACCGGGGTGCCGATCGACACCGGAGACCCTCGCCTGCTGCGCCCCGGGCAGATGACCGCGCGCATCGCGGAACTCGTCGCCGAGGCCGGCGGACGCATGCCCACCGACCGCGCCGCCGTGGTGCGGCTGGTGCTGGAGAGTCTCGGGGCGTTCGTGGCCCGACAGGTCGACGAAGCAGCGGCGCTCTCGGGTGTGGACGTGCGGGTGATCCACCTGGTCGGCGGCGGCTCCGAGTCGTCGATCCTGGCGCAGGCCGTCGCCGACCGCTCGGGGCGCGCCGTGGTCGCGGGGCCGTCGGAGGCCACGTCGATGGGCAACATCCTGGTGCAGGCCCGCGCGCACGGCGCGGTGCTCGGAAGTCTCGGCGATCTGCGCCGCGTGGTACGCGCCTCCACCGAGCTGCGGCGCTACGAGCCCGTCCGCCGCTGAGCGGGCAGGTCGGTCCTGCTCAGACCGCGGTCTCGAGCAGGCGCCGGGCGAGAGCGGCGTCGGTCACCAGGGAGTCGACGATCCCTGACCGCAGGGCGGCAGCGACGGCACCCGTCTTCGAGGTGCCGCCCGCGACCGCGATCACCTCGGGGATACGGCGCAGCTGCTCGGTGGATACCGCGAGAGACCGCTCGGCCACGGACCCCACGACGGCACCGTTCTCGTCGATGAGCGTCGCGCAGATCTCGGCCTTCACTCCCGCCGCGAGCAGCTCGTCGAGCGCGCCCGCGCGCCCGGCATTGTCGTACAGCTGCGAGTCGGGCGGGCTCCAGGAACCGATCGCGACGACGGCCTTGGTCACCGAGTCGAAGCGGCGGAAGGTCTCCATGATGCCGGGCTCGCGACGCAGGGCCGAGGCGGTGGCGGCGGTCTCGACCAGCAACGGGGCGAAGATCGCGCGGGAACGTCCCCCCGAGATACGGCTCACCTGGCGGATCACCTCGACGCCGTTCTCGGGCGTGGGGGCGGCGACGCCGGCGAGCTGCACCACCTCGCACGTCGCCAAGGTGCGCAGGTGTCCGGCCATCGCGGTCAGGGTGCGTCCGGCTGTGAGCCCCAGCACGTCGCCCTCGGTGACGATCTCGCTGAGCAGGTCGGCAGCTGCGCGCCCGAGCCGATCCTGAATGAGGTCGGGCGTGGTGCCGGGAGTGATCACCGCGAGAGCGCGCGTCAGCCCGAAGCGGGCGCGCAGCTGCATGGACAGGTCGAGATCGAGGGAGTCCGGTGCCTCGATCGTGATCTTCACCAGCCCCTGCTCGAGCGCATCCTCCAGCATCCGCGCGATCTTGAAACGGGAGAGGCCGAGTTCGTCGGCGATCTCGATCTTCGTCCGCCCGTCCAGGTAGTGCCGGCGCGCGACGTGCGAGATCCGCACCAGTTCATCGGGTCCCATGTCGCCTCTTCGTCTCGCATCGTGTCAGGTCGGTTCAGCATATCCCGATCTCTCCTTCTGCGCTCATATGAGCGGCCAGTTGTCTCATTCGTCGAGCATGGCTAATGTCGGTCGAGCAATCACGACCCCACGATTGCACCCGCACCACGAGGAGCCCGATGAAGCGCACTGAACTGCCCACGACCATGCGTGCGAGCGTGCTGGTGCGCGCCGGCGAGCTCACGGTGGCGACCCGCCCCGTGCCGATCCCGTCCGCCGATCAGGTGATCGTACGGGTGAACGCGGTCGGCATCTGCGGCTCCGACGTCCACTACTTCCACGAGGGGCGCATCGGCGACTTCGTCGTGGAGGAGCCGCTCGTCCTCGGCCACGAAGCCGGCGGCACGATCGTCGCGGTCGGGGCCGACATCGACGACGCCCGCGTCGGCGAGCGCGTCTCGATCGAACCGCAGCACCCCTGCCGGGTGTGCGAGTTCTGCCGCAGCGGGCGCTACAACCTCTGCCCACGGATCGAGTTCTACGCCACCCCGCCGATCGACGGCGCCTTCGCGGAGTACGTCGCGATCCAGGGCGACTTCGCCTACACCGTTCCCGATTCCGTGAGCGACGACGCCGCAGCGCTCATGGAGCCGCTGTCCGTCGCCATCGCGGCCGTGCAGAAGGCCGGTGTGCGACCCGGGAGCCGCGTGCTCATCACCGGGGCGGGGCCCATCGGCATCGTCACCGCGCAGACCGCACGCGCATTCGGTGCCACCGAGATCGTGATCAGCGACCCGATGGCCGAGCGTCGCGAGGTCGCCCTCCGGTTCGGCGCGACCGCCGCCGTCGACCCGGCGGCCGGACCGCTCGGCTCGGGATACGACGCCTTCGTCGACGCCTCGGGATCCCCCGTCGCCGTGAAGCAGGGCATCTCGGCGCTGAAGCCCGGCGGCATCGCCGTGCTCGTCGGCATGGGTGCCGACGAGATCGCCCTCCCCGTCTCCACGATCCAGAACCGCGAGCTGATCGTCACCGGCATCTTCCGCTACGCGAACACCTGGCCCACGGCGATCGAGCTGGTCGCGTCCGGCGCCGTCGACCTCGATGCGCTGGTCACGGGGTCGTTCGGCCTCGCCGAGGTGCGCGAGGCTCTCGATTCCGCCTCGCACCCCTCGACCCTGAAGAGCATCGTGCGTCCTGACCGCGAGCACGCGAGGGAATCATGACCGACCTCGAGCGCACGGGGAACATCACCCTCGACGAGCAGCCCGACATGCTCGCGTGCGTCGACATCCGCAAGGCGTTCGGCGGAGTGCCCGTACTCAAGGGCGTGGGGCTGCACCTCGTGCCGGGCACCGTGACGGCGCTCGCGGGCGAGAACGGTGCCGGCAAGTCGACGCTCATGAAGATCGCCTCCGGCCAGATGAAGGCCGATGCCGGTCGTGTGCTCGTGCGCGGCGAGGAGCTCACCGCGGGATCCGCGCGCGACGCCCACCAGCGCGGCATCGCCATCGTGCCGCAGGAACTGGCCTCGATCCTCGACACCACGGTGTACGAGAACATCTTCGTGGGGCGGGAGCTTCGCAACCGGTTCGGTCTGGTCGACCGCCGCCGCATGGCCAGGGAGGCCCGGCAGATGCTCGCCGAGTTCGGCGTCGACATCGATCCCGGAGCCCGGATGGGATCGCTGCCGGTGGGACTGCGGCAGATCGTCGAGATCGTCAAGGCGACCAGCACCGGCGCGCGCGTGCTGCTGCTGGACGAACCGACCAGCGCGATCGCCGAGCGCGAGGTCGCCCGCCTGATCGAGAGCATGCGCATGCTGCGCGACCGCGGCGTCGCGATCCTCTTCACGACGCACAAGATGGAGGAGATCCGCGCGATCGCCGACCGGGTCGTGGTGCTCCGCGACGGCGGCCTCGTCGCGGATGCACCGCTCTCAGAACTCAGCGACGACGACATCGTGACCGCGATGATCGGCCGCGAGCTCGAAGACCTGTTCCCCGACCTGCCGCCGGCCTCCGACGACATCGCCCTCTCGGTGCGCGGGCTCGAGTACACACCGGCGCCGCAGCCGGTCGACCTGCAGGTGCGCCGCGGTGAGATCGTGGGGCTCGCGGGGCTCGTCGGCGCCGGACGCACCGAGCTGATCGAGGCGCTGTTCGGCGTGCGCTCCGCGACTGCGGGTGAGATCGCCGTCGGAGGCGCTCGCGTGCGTCGCGGACGCCCCGCCGACGCGATCACCGCCGGCATGGCCTTGGTCCCTGAGGACCGCAAGGGCGCGGGAGCCGTGCTCAGCATGGACATCCTCGCCAACGCGACCCTGCCGCGCATGAACCAGTTCTCGGTCGCCGGATGGCTCAAGGGCCGCAGCCGCGTGGACGCCGTCTCCGAGGTGATGAGCTCCGTGCGCCTGCGCAGCCGTGGTCTCGGGCAGCTGATGGAGACGCTCTCGGGCGGCAACCAGCAGAAGGTGGTGCTCGCGCGCTGGCTCACCGGCGAGGTGAAGGTGCTGCTGCTCGACGAACCCACCCGCGGCGTCGACATCGGCGCCCGCAGCGAGATCTACCGCATCATCACCGACCTCGCCGCCTCGGGCATGGCCGTGGTGATGGCGTCGAGCGACATGCCGGAGATCCTCGCCCTGTCGCACCGCGCTCTCGTGCTCAAGGACGGCGGGGTGGTGGCGGAGCTCGACCGCACCGCCCTCCAGCAACCCGACGTGCAGGACCGCATCTTCCGACTCGCGAGCGGACTCGACATCTCCGACGCACCTTCCGCAAAGGACGACCAATGACCGACACCCGCACCGCCGCGCCGACCTTCGTGCCCGACTCGGAAGTGAAGCGCTTCAGCCCGACCTGGTTCGGCGACCTCGCGATCCGCTACGCGATGGTGATCGTGATGGTGCTCATCATCGCCTTCTTCCTCTACCGCAGCGCGCGCTTCGGCACGGTCGACAACCTGCAGACGATCCTGGTCGCGGCGGCACCGTTCGCCCTGATCGCCCTCGGGCAGACGCTCGTGATCCTCACCGGTGGCATCGACCTCTCGGTCGGCAGCGTGATCGCCGCAGCGGCCGTGTTCGGCAGCCTCACCGCGAAGGCGTTCCCGGATCAGATCTGGCTCGCGATCGTCGCCGGAGTCGTGGTGGGGTTCATCGCCGGGGCCATCAACGGCTTCGTGGTGTCGGTGATCAAGGTGCCACCCTTCATCGCGACGCTCGGCATGCTCACCCTCGCGTCCGGTGTCGCCTACGTCGCGGGCAACGGCGCCCCCATCACCGGGCTGCCGGCCGACTTCTCCCGCATCGCCAATGCCCAGTTCGGCGGGCTCACCCTGCCGGTCATCCTGATGATCGTCGGCATCCTGGGACTCGCGATCATCATGCGCCGCACCGCCTGGGGTATGCGGGTCTACGCGATCGGCGGCAACCCGATCGCCGCCGGCATCGCGGGCATCAACGTCGGCCGCACCATCTTCAGCGTGTATGCCATCTCCGGCATGCTCGCCGGCATCTCGGGCGTCATGCTCGCCAGCCGTGTCACGCTCGGCGCTCCGAACCTCGGCGTCGGCTACGAGCTCGACGCGATCGCGGCGGTCGTGATCGGCGGCGCGAGCCTGCTCGGCGGCCGCGGCTCGATCTGGGGGACCGCCCTCGGACTGCTCCTCATCCAGACCCTCAACAACGGCCTCGACATCCTGACCGTGCCCGCCTACTGGCAGAAGGTCATCAAGGGGGTGCTCATCGTCGCGGCGGTCGCCGTGGACGTGTGGGCGACCCGACGACGAAGCCGCTGACCGATCACGACGAAGAACCCTGCTTCATCGCACCATCCAACGAGAGGAATCCCATGTTCACCAAGAAGAGCCGCATCGCCGCGGCTTTCGCCGTCACCTCCGTCGCCGCGCTGATGCTCGCCGGATGCGGCGCGGGCGACCCGAACGCGAATGCCGGCAGCGGAGACGACAGCGGCCAGGAGCGCATCACCATCGGTGTGAGCGTCTACGACATGTCGTCGTTCGTCACCGAGGGCAAGGAGGGCATCGAGCGCTACGCCGAGGAGAACAACATCGAGATCCTGTGGAACTCCGCAGGGCTCGACGTCAACACCCAGGCGAGCCAGGTCGACCAGTACGTCACCGCCGGTGTCGACGCGATCGTGGTCATCCCGGTGCAAGCCGACTCGCTGCAGCCGCAGATCGCCGCCGCGAAGGCTGCCGACATCCCCTTCTTCGACGTCAACGCCTCGCTCAACAGCGAAGACCTCACCGGCTCGGTGCAGCCCGACGACGTGGCGGCGGGCGAGCAGGAAGCGCAGATGATGATGGAAGCCCTCGGCGGGAAGGGCAACGTCATCATCCTCCAGGGTCCACTCGGAGGCTCGGGCGAGATCAACCGCGGCAAGGGCATCGACAACGTGCTCGCCGAGAACCCCGACGTGAAGGTGCTCGCCAAGGACACCGCGAACTGGAAGCGCGACGAGGCCGTCAACAAGGTCAGCAACTGGATCTCGGCCTTCGGCGACGACATCGACGGTGTGATCGCGCAGAACGATGACATGGGGCTCGGTGCTCTGCAGGCGCTCAAGGAAGCCGGGATGACGGATGTGCCGATCGTCGGCATCGACGGCATCGCCGACGGGCTCGAAGCCGTGAAGAACGGCGACTTCATCGGCACCTCGCTGCAGAACGGCACGGTCGAGCTGTCGGCCGGCGTGGCCTACGCCGCGGCCATCGTGCGCGGAGAGGACGTCAAGGAGAACCCGGTCTACCTGATGCCCGCGATCACGAAGGACAACGTCGACGAGGCGATCGGCCACGTGGTCACCGAGCGCGACGCGTTCCTGAAGAACCTCAGCGAGATGACCAACAAGAACCTCAAGAGCGGCAACATCGCTTACGAGGGTCTCACCGGCCAGTCGGAGTGACGGCCGCACCCGAGCCGCGAGGATGCTTCGGCGTCTTCGCGGCTCGGGTCGTTCACGGATGAGGGAGAGGCAGATGCCGTCGACGTACGTCGCCGGCGTGGATTCGTCCACGCAGAGTTGCAAGGTGACCGTGCACGAACTCGCGACCGGGGAGGTGGTGCGCACCGGACGGGCATCGCATCCGCCCGGCACGGAGGTCGCTCCCGAGGCGTGGTGGTCGGCCCTGCAGCGCGCGATCGTCGACGCCGGTGGTCTGGACGACGTGGCCGCGATCTCGATCGCCGCGCAGCAGCACGGGCTCGTGGCACTCGACGCACAGGGGCACGTCGTCCGCGACGCGCTGCTCTGGAACGACGTGCGCAGTGCGGACGCCGCGGCGGCGCTCGTGGCGGAGGTCGGCGCGCAGGAGTATGCGCGTCGGGTCGGAGTCGTGCCGGTGGCGTCGTTCACCGGAGCCAAGCTGCGGTGGCTGCGTGATCACGAGCCTGCGAACGCAGCCAGAGTCGCTGCGGTCGCCCTGCCCCACGACTGGCTCTCCTGGCGACTGCGCGGGTATGGGCCCGTCGGTGCGTCCACGCTCGGTCCCGCCCTCGACGCCCTCGCCACCGACCGCTCCGACGCGAGCGGCACTGCGTACTGGAGCGCCTCCACAGGCGCCTACGACCTCGACCTGCTCGAGCGTGCGTTCGGTCGCGTCCCGATCCTCCCCCGCGTCCTCGGGCCCGCCGAGCGGATGGGCGTCATGCCCGGAGGCACCGCGGTCGGAGCCGGTCTGGGCGACAACGCCGGTGGTGCGCTGGGACTCGGTGCCCGACCGGGCGACGCGATGATCTCGATCGGCACGAGCGGCACGGTCTTCGCTGTCGCGGATCGGCCCCTCGCCGACCCCACCGGAACGGTCGCCGGCTTCGCCGACGGAAGCGGGAATCATCTCCCGCTCGTCGCGACCCTCAACGCGGCCCGCGTGCTCGATACGGTCGCCGGGCTGCTCGGCGTCGATCACGACGCACTCGCCCGCCTGGCGCTGGCCGCCGAACCCGGAGCGGACGGCCTGGTCCTGCAGCCCTACTTCGAAGGGGAGCGCACCCCGAACCGCCCGGATGCCACGGCCACGTTGTTCGGCATGTCGCTCGCCTCGACACGACGCGAGACGCTGGCGCGCGCTGCGGTGGAGGGTCTTCTGTGCGGTCTGGCCGACGGCCTCGACGCGATCCGTCGGTGCGGCGTGCCGGCCACCCGCATCCTGCTCATCGGTGGGGCCGCGCGCAATCCCGCCGTCTCGCAGATCGCGGCTCAGGTGTTCGATGTGCCGATCGTGGTGCCGGGCATCGACGAGGCCGTCGCACGAGGGGCGGCGGTGCAGGCGGCATGGGCCCTCACGGACGAGCGCCCGTCCTGGGCAGACGGCGAGGCGCGGTCGTTCGCGGTCGACCACCGCCCGATCATCCGGGAGCAGTACGCCGCCCGCGTCTGAGCCGGGCGGCGTACTGCTCTGCAGGGGACCTGCGGTCAGGCACCCCAGCCGGCCTGGACTCCGCCCACCCGCTCGGCGGCGATCCGCTCCTGGTAGCCGGAGGCGAGATAGGCGGCCATCGGGTCGGCGGCGAGACCGCGCGACTCCCGCCATTCGGCCAGGGCCGGGCGCACGTCGGTGTAGAAGGCATCCATGAAGAGGGCGTTCGCGGCGAGCACGTCGCCCGTCCTCTGGGCAGCGGCGAGCGCGTCACGGTCGACGAGCAGCGCACGCGCCGTCATCTCCTGCACGTTGAGCACCGAGCGGATCTGGCCGGGGATCTTGTCCTCGACGTTGTGGCATTGGTCGAGCATGAACGCCACGTCGGGGTTGTTCAGGCCGCCCCCGCGGATCACCTCGAACAGGATGCGGAACAGCTGGAACGGGTCGGCCGCGCCCACGATCAGGTCGTCGTCGGCGTAGAAGCGCGAGTTGAAGTCGAACGAGCCGAGCTTGCCGAGGCGCAGCAGCTGCATGACGATGAACTCGATGTTCGTGCCCGGGGCGTGGTGGCCCGTGTCGAGGCACACCATCGCCTTGTCGCCGAGCGCGCTGACCTGCGCGTACGAGGTGCCCCAGTCCGGGACGTCGGTGTGATAGAACGCCGGCTCGAAGAACTTGTACTCGAGCACGAGGCGCTGGTCGTCGCCGAGGCGGTCGTAGATCTTCTGCAGCGAATCCTGCAGGCGGTCCTGGCGCCCGCGCATGTCGGCCTGGCCGGGATAGTTCGACCCCTCGGCCAGCCAGATCTTGAGGTCGCGGCTGCCGGTCGCATCCATCACGTCGATGCAGGCCAGGTGGTGGTCGATCGCCTTCCGCCGGATCGCGGCGTCCTCGTGCGTGAGGGCGCCGAACTTGTAGTCATCGTCCTGGAACGTGTTGGAGTTGACCGTGCCGAGGGTGACTCCATGATCCTCGGCGTGCGTGCGCAGATCGGAGTACGAGTCCACCACGTCCCACGGGATGTGCAGCGCCACCGCGGGAGCGAGTGCCGTGTAGCGGTTGACCTGGGCGGCGTCGGCGATCTTCTCCCACGGATCCCGCGGGGTGCCGGGGGTGCCGAACACCTTGAAACGCGTGCCGGAGTTGCCGAAGGCCCAGCTGGGGAGCTCGATGCCCTGCTTCTCGAGGATGGCGAGGTTCGAGGGGGTGAGGATGCTCACGATGCACTGCTTTCGTTCTGGAGACCGGAGGAGGAGAGCTGGTCTTCGAGGTGGAACACCTCGGGAAGTGTGGGGGCGGCCTGGTCCGGTCGGCCGTCGAGACCGACGAAGAAGCGACTCATCTCGGCCTCCCAGCGCGCGGCGACGGGCGACGCGGCGAGATACGCCTGGGCCGCGGCGTCGTCATCGGTCTCGTAGTAGCCGATGAGCTCACCGTCGGGAGCGAGGAACAGCGAGTAGTTGCGGCGTCCGGCCGCCGCGATCTCGGCGAGCATCTCCGGCCACACGGGCGCGTGACGCTCGCGGTACTCGTCCAGGAGCTCCGGTCGCACCTGGAGCTTGACGCATACGCGGGTCATGAGGGCCTTTCTGCGAGCGCCCGGCCGACCACTGTGCCGGCCGGGCGCCCGGTGTCCATCAGAAGTCGAACTCGCCGATGTTGTCGGCGTTGAACACGAACGGGTCGCCGAGCAGCACCACGCCGTCGTCTCCGACCGTGTACTCGCCGAGGTCACCGGCGGTGAAGGTGTCGCCCTTCTTGCCCGTGATGTCGCCCTCGATGAGCGCCTGCGCCGCGAAGGCCGCGAGGTAGCCGAGGTCTTCCGGGTTCCACAGCGCGAACGACGTGACGGTGCCGTCCTCGACGTATTCGCGCATCTGGTTCGGGGTGCCGAGACCGGTGAGGGCGACCTTGCCCTTGTAGTCGGAGGTGGACAGGTAGCGGGCGGCTGCCGCGATGCCGACCGTCGTGGGCGAGATGATGCCCTTGAGGTCCGGGTGGGTCTGCAGCAGGGCCGCGGTCTTGTCGAACGACGTCTGGTCGTCGTCGTCGCCGTAGACGGTCTCGACGAGCGTGATGTCGGGGTAATCGCTGGCGAGGTACTCCTTCATCATGTCGATCCAGGCGTTCTGGTTCGTCGCGTTCGCCGATGCCGAGAGGATCGCGATCTCTCCGGCGCCGCCGATCTGCTCGGCGATCAGGTCGACCTGCACCTTCGCGATGCCCTCGGAGTCCGCCTGGTTGATGAAGACGTCGCGGCATTCCGGGTTGGTGTCGGAGTCGAAGGTGACGACCTTCACTCCGGCGTCGCGCGCTTCGTTCAGCGCGTCGCAGATCGCCTTCGGATCGTTCGCCGAGACGACGAGTGCTCCGACACCCTGCTGCGTGGCCGTGTTGATGTAGCTGACCTGCGCATCGGGGGTAGCCTCGGCCGGCCCGACCTCGGCGAACGTGCCGCCGAACTCCTCGACGGCCGCCTTGCCGCCCTTGCTCGACGTGTCGAAGTAGGGGTTTCCGAGGTTCTTGGGCAGGAAGGTGATGGCGAGGTTGCCGTCTCCGCTGCCGTCGCCGCCGTCTCCGCTGCCGGTGCTCGCGCACCCGGACAGGGCGACCGCTGCAGCCACCGCGATGGCGGCGAACGCGGTCACACGCTTGCGTGCAAACATCATTGTTCTGTTCCTTTCGTGAGGGGTGCCGCTATTGCGGCGTCGGCGTCATGAAGCTGTGGGTGCGGCGCCGGTGGTCGAACGTCCTGGTCTGCGCCGAGCCTTCTGCAGCCAGGCGAGGAAGCTGGCGGCGACCACCGAGACGATCAGCAGGGCGCCGGTGATGATGTTGATCACGTCGGAGGTCACGTTCATCAGTCGCAGCGCGCTGGCGAGTGAGCCGATGAGCAGGGCCGCGGCGACGACGCCGTAGATCTTTCCCCGCCCGCCGAACACCGAGACTCCTCCGAGCACGACGGCCGCGATCACCTGCAGCTCGAGCCCGGTGGCGTTGTCCCCTCGCGCACTGCCGTAGCGGAGCGTGTAGAACACCCCGGCGAACGCGGCGACCACCCCGGAGAGCACGAAGAGGATGAACTTCGTCCGCTCCACGTGCACGCCCGAGAACCTGGCGGCGTCCTTCGACAGTCCGATCGCGTACACACCACGCCCGAACGGGGTGTAGTGCAGCAGGAGGATGAAGCCCACCAGCAGGAGCAGGAAGGGGATCATAACCACGGGGATCGTCGTGCCGGCGAGCTTCGCCTTGGCGAGGTCGGTCCAGAACTCGGGGAACTCCGTGACCGCCGCGGTGCCGAGCAGGCCGACCGCGAGGCCGCGGAACAGCGCGAGGGTTCCGATGGTCACCGCGAGCGAGGGCAGGCCGACGACGGTCACGAGGAACCCGTTGAAGGCACCGCCGACCAGACCGACGAGCAGCGCGGCGAGCGCGGCGACCTCGAAGGGGATCCCGCCCTGCACGAGCGCTCCGGTGACGACGCTGGAGAGCCCCACCATGCTGCCGACCGACAGGTCGATCTCGCCGGTGATCATGACGAGCGTCATCGGCAGGGCGATCAGGAGGATCGGGGCGATGTCGAGGAGCAGGTAGGTGAGCGTGATCGGCTGACCGAAGCCGCGCACCGTGCTCGCGGAGGCGATGACGACGAGGACGAGCAGGGCGACGATCGCCATCTCCCTCGTGAGGAGCACACGCCGCCAGAGCGGCTTGTCGAAGTCGCGGATCACCCGGGTGGTCGCGGTCGCGGTCGCGGCGGTCATGACTTGTCCCTCGCTTCGATGAGCCGTCGTTTCTGGCGGACGGCGAGGACACGGTCGAGCACGATCGCGCCGATGATCAGGAGGCCGACGACGGCGCGCTGCCAGAAGTCGGGGATGCCGAGGATGGGAAGGGCCCGGTTGATCGTGAGCAGCAGCACCGCACCGATCGCCGCCCCCCAGACCGAGCCGATGCCGCCGGTGATCGCGACGCCGCCGATCACGGCCGCGCCCACCGCGTCGAGCTCCCACCCGGCTCCGGCCTGCGAGTTGATGGTGCCGTAGCGGGCGGCGTAGAACACCCCGGCGAGACCGGCGAGTGCACCGGAGACGACGAAGGCGGTCAGCACGCGGCGCGTGACGCGGAGGCCGTAGAGCTCCGCGGCCGCGGGATCGGATCCGATCGCGTAGTACTCGCGGCCGCCGCGGGTGTTCTTCATGTACCAGGCGGCTGCGGCGAGCACGATGAGTGCGACGATCGTGAGGATCGGGATGCCGATGAGCTGCCCGGTGCCGAGGGCGAGGAAGTCCTTCGGCATGTCGGAGGCGTTCACCCGGTCGCTGCCGGTCCACAGCACGTTGATGCCGCGGTAGGCGTAGAGCGTGCCGAGGGTGATCACCATGGCGGGCACTTTGGCGAAGGCGACCAGCGCCCCGTTGATGAGTCCGAGGAGGGCTCCGAACACGACGGCGGCCACCACCACGATCGTGATCGGGATGCCGGGGACGTCGATGAACAGGCGACCGGTGAGGTAGGCGGTGAGCCCCATGACCGAGCCGACCGAGAGGTCGACGTTGCGGGTGATGAGGACGATGGCCTGTCCGACGGCGACGAGCACGAGGATCGAGGGCGTCAGGAGCAGGTCGCGCCAGCCGTCGGGGCTGAACAGGAAGTTCGAGTTGTTCGTCGTCGCGGCGATGATCACGAGCGCCAGGGCGAGGAGGATGCCGAACTCCCGCGCCCTGCCGAGGGCTGCGAGCCTCTTCGTCATCGAGGAGACGGGGATGGCGGTGGTCACGAGGAGAGCTCCGATGCGTGCGTCGCGGCGTACATGACGTTCTCGGAAGTGGCCTCCGAGCGGGCGATCTCTGCGGTGATCCGCCCCTCGCGCATGACGAGGACGCGGTCGGCCATGCCGAGCACTTCGGGCAACTCGGACGAGATCATGAGGATTCCCATGCCCTGCCCGGCGAGCTCGGAGAGCAGGCGGTGCACCTCGGACTTGGTGCCGACGTCGATGCCTCGGGTCGGCTCGTCGATGATGAGGACCTTCGGCTGCGTGGCGAGCCACTTGGCGAGGACGACCTTCTGCTGGTTGCCGCCGGAGAGCGTCGCGGCGACCGTGTCGAGGGCGTGCGTCTTGACCTCGAGCCGGGTGGCCCATTCCCGGGCGGCACGGTTCTCGATGCCGGTGGTGAGGAAGCCGAGTTTCGCGAGCTGGCGGCGGATCGAGAGGGTGATGTTGCCGCCCACACCCGATTCGATCACGAGCCCCTGCTTGCGGCGGTCTTCGGGAACGAGCGCGAGACCGGCCCGCATGGCATCGGTGGGGCGGTTGCGCGGTATGCGCGCGCCCTGCATCGTGACGGTGCCCTCGCGATAGGGGTCGACCCCGAACACGGCACGCGCGACTTCGCTGCGGCCGGCTCCGACGAGACCGGCGAGGCCCACGATCTCGCCCGCGCGCACGGTGAACGAGATGTCGTGGAAGACACCGGGGCTGGTGAGGTTCTCCACCTCGAGCAGCGGAGCGCCGACCGTGGTCTCCTGCTTGGGGAACAGTTCGGTCACCTCTCGACCGACCATCTGGTGCACGATCTCCTCGACCGAGGTGTCGGCGATCGCACTGGTGGCGATGTAGGCGCCGTCGCGCATGACGGTGACGGTGTCGCAGAGGGCGAAGACCTCGTCGAAGCGGTGCGAGATGAAGATGAGCGCGCGGCCCTCGTCGCGGAGGCTGCGGGCGATCGTGAACAGGCGCTCGACCTCGACGCCGGACAGAGCGGCGGTGGGCTCGTCCATGACGAGAAGGCTCGCGTCGAGCGAGACGGCCTTCGCGATCTCGATGACCTGCTGATCGGCGATCGAGAGGCCCTCCGCCGGACGGTCGGGGTCGATGGTCACGCCGAGCCGGGTGAACAGGCGCTCGACCTCGTGCCGCATGGCCTTGCGATCGATCCGTCCGAAGCGCCCCGTGGGCTGGCGGCCCATGAAGATGTTCTCGGTGACCGAGAGGTCGGGGAAGAGCGTCGGCTCCTGGTAGATCACGGCGACGCCCGCGCTCTTGGACTGTGCGGTCGAGGTGAAGTCCACGTCTTCGCCGTGGAACCGGAAGATCCCTTCGTCGCGCTGGTACAGGCCGGCGACGATCTTCACGAGGGTCGACTTGCCCGCCCCGTTCTCGCCGACCAGAGCGTGGATGGAACCGCCGTCGACCGACAGCGTCCCGGAACGGAGAGCGACCACCGCACCGAACGACTTTCGGATGTCGCGGAGCTCGAGCGCCGGTGGAGCACCGGGAGCCCCAGAGGGAATCGTCATTGATCGGACCTAAACTGCAGGATCATCCCTGCGGATTGAATCGTTTTAAAGAGTGGAGCATCTGTAAATTACGACCCTGGGTGGGCTGCTGTCAAGTCACGGAATGAGCAGTGGTACGTTTCAGGGAGAGGTTTCGCGGATCCCGCGGAAAGGAATACGTCGTGGTCGTCAGTGTTCGAGATGTCGCTCTCGCCGCATCCGTGTCGGTCGGGACCGTCTCGAACGTCCTGAACCATCCGGACAAGGTCTCTCCCGCCACGGTGGAACGTGTCACGGCCGCCATCGAGAAGCTCGGGTTCGTGCGCAACGATGCGGCCCGGCAGCTCCGGGCCGGCCAGAGCCGCTCGATCGGCCTCGTGGTGCTCGATGTGCGCAACCCGTTCTTCACCGACATCGCCCGCGGCGCGGAGGAACGCGCCGCCGAGGCCCGGATGACGGTGACCCTCGGCAACAGCGACGAGAAGGTCGAACGCGAACGCGCCTACATCGACCTGTTCGAGGAGCAGCGCATCGCCGGGCTGCTCATCTCCCCCCTCGCCGACGACCTCCCGCGTCTCCGCCGTCTCCGCGACCGCGGGACGACCGTGGTGCTCGTCGACCGTGAGGTCGCCGATGAGAGCTTCTCGTCGGTCTCGGTCGACGACGTGGGCGGCGGCTACCTCGCCGTGCAGCACCTCGCTGCCCAGGGGCGGCGCCGCATCGCTTTCGTCGGCGGGCCGATGGGCATCCGCCAGGTGGTCGACCGTCTCGAGGGTGCCAGCAAGGCGGCGAACGAGGCGGAGGTCTCCCTCGAGGTCATCCTGACCGACTCGCTGAGCGTGCTCGCCGGCCGCGCCGCCGGAGAGACCCTCAGCGCGCGGGCCCCGGAGGACCGGCCCGACGCCATCTTCGCTGCGAACGACCTGCTCGCCATGGGGGTCCTGCAGGCGCTCATGATGCGGGGCAGCATCCGGGTGCCGGACGAGATCGCGCTCATCGGCTACGACGACATCGACTTCGCCGCCGCGGCCGTCGTCCCGCTCTCGTCGATCCGTCAGCCCGCGGAACTCATCGGATACACGGCCGTCGATCTGATGCTGCGAGAGGCCGGCGGGCGGTCCGAGCGCGAGCGGGTGGTGTTCCAGCCGGAGCTCGTCGTGCGGGATTCGACGGCCCGCCCGGTCTGACCGACGCCGACCAGCCGCACGTCAGCGGCGGAGGGCCTTGCGTGCCTTCTTCGACGCCTTCTCGGCGGCCTTCTTGCGCCGCTTCCGCGCCCGGGGGTCGTTCCACAACCGCACCAGCTGGTGCCGGACCGACTCGCCCTTGTTGATCTGCACCGTCGCCGCGCGACTGCCGAAGATGTAGGCGACGAAGGCGACGCCGACGATGAGGAGGATCTTGTTGCGCATGATGCCTGCTTTCTCAGGAGAGACGGCGCTGGTCGTGCGCGAGCCGGGCCCGGAGGCTCGTGTGGATCGAGACGAACGTCGCGGTGTCGCGTCCGGTGAGGACAGCGAGGTTGGCGAGCAGACGGTCGACATGGTCGACGAGCTCCCGCGGGTCGGTGTTCTGACGCGGCGTCACGGAGACGTGCAGCACCGGGCTGCGACGCACATCGTTGGCCGTCACCTGCGCCGAGAGGACCTCGTCGCGCGTCGTGAGGGAGTTCTTCACCGCGTCCGAGACGAACGACTCGTTGACCGTCACACGCCCCAGCGGGTTCTGCGCTCCCGTCGACCGGAGCACGGTCTTCGAACGTCGTCCGGCGATGCTCGTGAGCGCGAGGATCAGCAGCACGATCACGACCACGATCGCGACGACCGCGCCGATGCCGATCCACGACAGTGCTCCTCCCGCGATGGCCGTCGCGGCGATCGCCTGGTCCAGCCAGGACCGCGCATCCTTGCCGCCTGCTGTCCAGATGTCGGACAGCGTCGGCCAGCTCATGATGGCGATGCCGAGGGCGCCGAGCGCGAGGAACAGCAGCCCGATGATCAGGAGCAGGGTGCGATTCAACGCACGGTTGGTGTTGTTCACAGCTCGTCTTCCTTCTCGGTGGGGCGCTCGATGCGCACCCGCGTGCGAACCCTGTCGGTCAGCCGATACGACTGCAGCTCCGCCTCGGCGGCTGCCCGCACGTCGGATGCGTCGAGAGGCACGCCGATTCCCGGGCGCACGGTCACGTCGACGGTGCGGTGTCCGACACCGACGGTGATGCTGTCGCGGGTGAGACCCGTCTCCTCCGCGAGGTGCTGAGCCAACGCGCTGGCGATCACGCCGTTGTCGACGACCACCGCGCGTCCGCCGGCATCCAGCACGTGCTTGGACAGTCGCCCCGGCGTGATGGCCAGTACCACGAAGGTCAGCCCGATGAGGGCGAGCACCACACTGCCGGCGATCACGAGCCCGGCGGGCTGTGCGGTGGGCAACCCGATGAGCCAGCCTCCCGCCGCGGCGGGACCGACCAGGAGTGCGGGCTGCGCGGCGAGGCTCAGCACGATCTCGAGCCCGATGTACGCGAGGGCGAGGATGAGCAGGATGACCGCGACGAACATCGCGACGGTGCGCGGCGAGTGCGTCTCGCGTCGGATGACACGGCGCAGGACCGGGGTGCTCATTGCACTCGTCTCCTTTCCGGGATGGTGGCACCGGTGACGGTGAGATTGATGCGGATGACGTTGCGTCCGAGGATCGTGCTCAGGCTCTGCTGCAGCTGCTCCTGCAGATCCCGCGCACGTTCGAGGACGGGCACGGTCTGCGCGATCGCGGCCGTGTCGTCCAGGCGGGGAACGGGAAGAGGCGTGGCGATCCGCACGCTGATCCCCCGCGGGTGCTCGGCGACATCGACCTTCACGTCGCTGCGAGGCACCCCGATCAACGTCGCAGACGCCTTCTCGGTGACGGTGCGGTAGACGCGATCCTTCACCTCGACGCGTCCGCGGACCGCGGCCCCGCCGGCGGCGGCTCCCGAGGGAGCGCCGCCGGCGATGTGCTGGTCGGCGCGCATCAGGAGGTGCGCCGCCCGGTGAAGACGTCCGCGAGACCGCGGACGTCGAGCTTGCCGGACGCGATCCGACCCACGAGCGCGCCGATGCCCGCGAAGACGGCCATGAGGAGGAATCCCCAGAAGCCGAACAGCAGAGCGGCGAGAGCGAGGAGAGCGCCGATCAGGGCACCGACCGTTGTGGCACTCATGAGACTCGCGACTCTTCGCTCTCGTCGCTGTCGTCGCCGGGCACGTGCACGTCGTTGACCTCGACGTTGACCTCGACGACCTCGAGGCCGACCAGGCGGCTGATCGCGCCCGCGACAGCGGCACGGACGTTGTTCGCGACGTCCTGGATCGGCGCCGGGTACTCGACCACGATGGTCAGGTCGGCGGCGGCCTGCGTGTCGCCCACCTCGACCTTGACGCCCTGGGCGAGGTCGGTGGCGTTGATCACGTCGCGGATCGCGCCGAAGGCACGTGCGCCGCCGCCGCCGAGCGCGTAGACGCCGGCGACCTCACGTGCGGCGATGCCGGCGACCTTGGCGACCACGCCGTCGGCGATGGTGGTCTTGCCCGCGGCATTGGCGTCCGTGGGGACGCGCGATGCGGAGAATCCGCTCGACCGGTCGACGCGCGATGCGCCGGTGGCGGCCTTCGGTGCGGCCTGGGCGAGCTCCTTCTCTGCCGGAGCGGGGGTGGTCTGGTCCTGGTTTGCCATGAGGTGTCCCATCTCGATCTGAAGACCGGTCGCGGGTCCCGTATGAGACTCCCGCCGGGAGCGAAACGCTCGCTCGCAGATAGGACGTGCGGAAGGGCCGAAACGTCACAAAGAAGTGCGGATCCCGCGCAGCGGCCTGCGGAAAGGGACGTTCAGGAGGACGGAGTTCCGTACATCTCGCCCACCGGGACCGGCACCGGGAGCACGTTGCCCGGCTGCGCGAGCGGGCAGGCCCACGCCGGGTCGTACGCGCACGAAGGGTTGTAGGCGAAGTTGAAGTCGAGCACGATCGTGCCGCCGTCCGCATCCGACCCCAGGTCGGCGCCCTTGATCGTGTCGATCAGGTAGCGCCCGCCGCCGTAGGTTCCGCCGGGACGACCGGCGAGCGCGTCACGCAGCGGGATGAAGAGACCGCCGCCGTAGGACTTCAGCCGCCAGACGTCGAGCGACCCGGCGTCGGGGATCTCGACCCGACCGACGCGCTCGAACGGAACGATGCCGTCGGTGCCGGTCGCGAACTCGAAGCCTCCCTCATCGGCGGCGAGGACAGGCAGTTCGAATCGCCACTGCGGATCGTACGAGGCGATCGGGAGTCCTTCGAAGAGCGCCCGATCCTCCGACAGCAGCGGGGTGGCGGGATGACGGAGCATCAGTTCGTCCCGTTCGATCCGCCAGAGCTCGTGCGCCTCCTCCGGGGAGTCGGCGATCCGAACGGCGTCGTACAGGGCGAAGACCCGACGCCGCCAGTCGACGACGTCGATGGCGGTGCGTGCGGCTGTGTTCGTCATGGCCCCAGGCTACGCGGCCGAGCCGGCGATCATCGCGACGTAACCCTCTCGATAGGTGGGGTAGTCGAGGCGGCCGAGCATGGACCGCAGGAGGGTGCCGTCATAGACGAACCCGCCCGGTTCCGCCGAGGCGATATCCGGCGGCACCTCGACCCCCAGCTCGCGTGCGATGAACGTGACGACGTCGCCGAGCGGAGCAGGGCTCTCGTCCACGGCGTGCAGGAGTCGTGGCGGCTCCGGCATCCGCAGCAGCATCTCGAGCGTGCGGACGAGGTCGGTCTCGTGGATGCGGTTTGTACGTCGCGCATGTTCCACCGCCACCCCCGCGCGCACCGTGCGCAGAAGGTACTCGCGTCCGGGTCCGTAGATTCCCGCCGGCCGCACGATCGTCGCGTCGAAGATCTCGACCGCTGCCCGCTCCCCGTCGAGAAGCCCTCGCGAGCGCATGCTCGTGGGCTCTGGCTGGTCCCGCTCGGTGATCGGCCGCGCCGACCCCGAACCGTCGAAGACCCCGGTCGACGACACGAACACCGTGCGCGCGGGCATCGCCGGCAGGGCGGCGGCGAGATGCGTCAGCGCGGTGCGATAGGCGGCGGGGGTGTCACCGGGTGGGAGCGTGACGAGCATGCGGTCGACCACGGGAAGCCGCGCGGCGAGCGGCGCCGCCAGGTCGGCGCGGATCCCGATCGCACCCGCAGGAGGAGGACTGTCGCTTCGACGCAGCGCGTACACCTCGCCGTTTTCGAGGAACTGTGGCGCCAGGCGCGCGGCGATCTTGCCGGAGCCGACGAGGAGGGTGCGGGAGGAGGGCGCAGCGGAGCCGTGCATGCGTTTCGATCAGCCCGCGGCGAGCGCCGGCAGCGCGACGCCGTGCAGCGCGTCGACGACGGGGGCGAGTTCCGGCTGCGCCGCGGCGTCTTCGAGCACCTGCTCGAGGGCGGCGTCGTGGATGGGTCGAGCCCGCTCGTAGAGCTCACGCCCTGCGGGGGTGAGCTCGGTGTAGATGCCCCGACGATCGTCGGCGCAGAGGATCCGGGTGAGGAGTCCGCGGTCTTCCAGGCGGTTGACCAGGCGTGTCGTGGCGCTGGGACTCAGGGCCGCGGCTCGGGCGAGCTGCTGCATGCGCATATGCCATCCGTCTTGACGGTCGAGCGCATCCAGCACCGTGTACTCGACCACCGAGAGCGAGGCGGCGTCGGCCAGGCTGCGCTCGAGGGCCGTCTCGATCAGGCCGTGCAGGGCGGCGAGCGTCCGCCACCCCTGCGCGCGCACCTCGACCGCGTCGTCACCGATACCCATGGCCATCCTCCGAGATAGTTGCTTGCGCTGGATACTTGCGTGTGCAATCATTGTCCTTCGATGCGCAATATGCCGCGTCTGCAAGTATCCCGACCAATGTACCAGGAGAATCGTCATGCCTCTAGGACTGATCGCCCTCGCCATCGGGGCGTTCGGCATCGGACTCACCGAGTTCGTCATCATGGGCCTGCTGCCCGAGGTCGCCCACGACTTCGGCGTCACCGAGTCCGCCGCCGGCTGGCTCATCTCCGGCTACGCGCTGGCCGTCGTGGTCGGTGCCCTCGTGCTCACCGCCGCGGCGACCCGGCTGCCCAAGAAGCCCGTGCTGCTCGGCCTCATCGTGCTGTTCATCATCGGGAACGTTCTCACCGCACTCGCCGACGACTACGGCATCGCCATGCTCGGCCGCATCATCGCCGCCCTCTGCCACGGCGCGTTCTTCGGCATCGGCTCCGTCGTCGCGGCCGGCCTCGTCGCCCCCGAGAAGAAGGCGGGCGCCATCGCCATCATGTTCACCGGCCTCACCGCCGCGAACGTCTTCGGCGTGCCGTTCGGCACCTTCCTCGGCCAGGAGCTGGGCTGGCGCTCGACGTTCTGGGCGATCTCCGGCATCGGCGTGCTGGCCTTCGTCGGCATCGCGCTGCTGGTCCCCCGTCTCCCGCGGCCGACCGCACACGTCAGCCTGCGCAGCGAACTGTCCGCCTTCCGCTCCGGTCAGGTGTGGTTCTCGCTCATCGTCACGATCCTCGCGTTCGGCGGGATGTTCGGAGCCTTCACCTACATCGCCTACACGCTCACCGAGGTGAGCGGCTTCGCGACCTCGACCGTGCCGTGGCTGCTCGTGCTCTTCGGCGCCGGCCTCGTGCTCGGCAACTGGCTGGGCGGACGACTCGCCGACCGTGCGATCGACCGCACCCTGGTCATCTTCATCGCCGCCCTCGTGGTGGTGCTCGCCCTCTTCTCGGTCGCCGCGCCGTCGGGCATCGCCACGATCATCGCCCTGTTCCTGATGGGCGGGTTCGGGTTCGGCACGGTCCCCGGGCTGCAGAGCCGCGTCATGCAGTACGCCGGCGGAGCGCCCACCCTCGCCTCCGGCGCCAACATCGGCGCCTTCAACATCGGCAACGCGCTCGGTGCGTGGGCGGGCGGAATGGGCATCTCGGCAGGGCTCGGCTACACCTCGCCGATCTGGATGGGAGCGATCCTCACCGGCATCGCGCTCGTCGTGATGGTCGTGGCGGCGGCCCGTGCCCGCAGCGCTCTGTCTCGTGATGCACGGTCTCGTGATGCACTATCGCGCGATGCGGTGTCGTCGGGCACGGGTCCGACCGCCGTCGCCTCGGTCCCGGCCGGCTGACCCGACACTCGGTCACCCGTCGGACGGATTCGACGATCGCCCCACGCAGAAGCGCCGCACCCTCCGACGAGGATGCGGCGCTTCGTTCCCGCTGCGGAGGCTACTCCGCGGCGGCGATCTTCTTGGCGTCGTCCGTGTTGAGCACGCGGAACAGGATCGCGGCGATCACGGCGCCGACGACCGGGGCGACGATGTACAGCCACAGCGAGCTCCACGCGAAGTGACCGCTGACCGAGAGGCCGAGCGCGACCGCCGGGTTGAAGCCGCCGCCCGAGATCGATCCGACCGTGGCCGCACCGACGAAGACGGTCGCACCGATCGCGAGACCGTAGAAGGAGTTGCCCGCGGTGTCCTTCGACGTGGCGGTGTTGAGCACGACCCACACCAGGATCAGCGTGAAGAGGGCCTCGACGAGGAACGCCGGCCCGACCTCGATGATCATGGCCTTCTCGCCGGCGGGCCACACGGCGAGCGCGACGAGCGCGGCCACGGCACCACCGACGAACTGGGCGATGAGGTAGGCGATGAAGTCGACGACGCTGAGGCCGCCGCGCAGGAACACACCGACCGAGACGGCCGGGTTCAGGTGTGCACCCGAGATGTGACCCGTCGAGTACACGAGCACCATCAGGGTGAAGCCGATCGCGAGCGGGGTCAGCGGGCTGCCGCTGTTGACCGCCGCGATGATCGCGAGGACGAAGAGGAAGGTGGCGATCGCTTCTGCGAGCGCCTTGCGTGCCGTACCAGTCATGAGAGAGCCCTTTGTCTTGGGGATTCGTAGGAGAGGAGGCTCGTTTGGCCGCTCACTCCGGTCGACGCACCCCTCTTGCGGCACTGACGCTATCGCTGCGCCGACCGGAATATCGGGAGCCGCGCGGGCTTTCTGTGAATTCGCTGAACCTACGCGCGAGCGGCGATCGCGGCGCTGTCCACGCCTCGGGGCAGCGCACCGAACAGGCCGGAACCCTCGTCGATGCGGGCGGCGATGAACCCGTCGGCGACCGCGGCGGGCGCCGCGCGCAGCAGCTGTGCCGCCGACAGGGTCAAGGCGAGGGCCTCGACGAGCCTGCGCGCCGAGGCGTCCGGCATCGGATCCGCCGCCATCTCTGCCACCAGACGCCTCGTGCGATCCAGATGGGCGTCGAACCGGGAGTCCACGCCCCGCACCGCCGACACCTCGGCGTCGAAGGCATCGAGCGATTCGGGTTCTCGGGCGAGCGCCCGCAGCACGTCGAGCGCGATCACGTTGCCCGAGCCCTCCCAGATCGCCATCACCGGCTGCTCGCGGTACCGCATCTCGAGGGGCCAGTCCGTCGTGATGCCGTTGCCCCCGAGGCACTCGAGCGCCTCGGCGGCGTGGCCGGGCGCGCGCTTGCACACCCAGTACTTCATGACCGCCGTCGCCAGCCGGCGGAACGCCCGATCCTGTGCCGAGGTGTCATCGTCGTACGCACGGGCGAGCCGCATCGCGACCGCCGTCCCCGCCTCGACCTCGAGCTGCAGGTCGGCGATCACGGCCGTCATCGCGGGCTGATCGATGAGGGTGCGCCCGAACGCCGACCGATGCCGCACATGCCAGGCGGCCTCGGCGACCCCCTGGCGCATGCCGGCCAGCGAGCCGAGCATCGAGTCGAGCCGCGTGCGGGTGACCATCTCGATGATGGTGCGCACGCCGCGCCCCTCCTCCCCCACGAGGGTCGCCTCGGCCTGCTCGTACTCCACCTCGCTCGAGGCGTTCGACCGGTTGCCCAGCTTGTCCTTGAGTCTCTGGAAACGGAGCCGATTGCGCGTGCCGTCGTCGAGCAGCCGCGGCAGCAGGAAGCACGACAGCCCACCCGGCGCCTGCGCGAGCACCAGGAAGGCGTCCGACATCGGTGCGGAGCAGAACCACTTGTGGCCGGTCAGCGCATAGCGCCCGTCGCCCTGCGGCACGGCGGACGTGGTGTTCGCCCGCACATCGGACCCGCCCTGCTTCTCGGTCATGGCCATGCCGAACAGGGCGCCGGGCTTTCCGAGGCGCAGTCCGGGCTCGTACGAACGCGACAGCAGCCGGGGCATCCACTCCTCCGCGAGGCGCGGATGCGAAGCGATCACGGGAACGGCCGAATGCGTCATCGACACCGGACACGCATGACCGGGCTCGACCTGCGCGTAGAGCATGAACGTGGCGGCTCGAGCGGCGCCGGCCCCCGGACGGGGGTCCGCGAATGCGGCGGTGTGCGCCCCGTCGGCGACGGCTGCGCCGATGACCCGGTGATAGGCGGGGTCGTACTCGACCTCGTCGATGCGCTCGCCCCAGCGGTCGTGCGTGCGCAGCACGGGCTCGTTCCGGTTCGCCCGCCGGGCGTCGTCCTGGAAGCCCGCCGACCCGACGCGACGACCGATGCCCCGCAACGCCTCGTCCGCCCACTCCGCGCCGTGCAGCCGCACCGCCTCGGTCAGCGCGATGTTCGCCCCGTACTCGTCGACATCGACGCGCGGCGGGGCCTGATTGAAGACGCTGTGTGTGCTCACGATGCCCCGATGGAATCACGGATACCGATCTCGGGGCAATGGCGGGGGCGAGCGATGTCAACCCCATGGCCGCACTTCGCCCTTCCCCGTACCGTTCGAGGATGACCACGGAGACCGCGCCCGCCGCCGAGACCTCGACCCGGCTGCGGAGGGCGATCACCGGTCCCCTCCTGTTCGCGTTCATCCTCGGGGACGTGCTGGGCGCAGGCATCTATGCCCTGATGGGGGTGCTCTCCGAGAAGGTGGGTGGGATGCTGTGGGCGCCTCTGCTCCTGGCGCTGCTGCTCGCCATGCTCACCGCGGGTTCCTATGCGGAACTCGTCACGAAGTATCCGCGCGCCGGAGGAGCCGCCGTCTTCGCGGAGCGGGCATTCCACAGTCCGCTGGTGTCGTTCCTGGTGGGATTCAGCATGCTCGCCGCAGGAGTCACGAGTGCGGCCGGCCTCGCCATCGCGTTCGCGGGCGACTACCTGGGCACGTTCCTCGATCTGCCGACGATCCCGGTCGCGATCGCCTTTCTCGCCCTGGTCGGCCTCCTGAACGCCCGCGGCATCCGCGAGTCCATGGGCGCGAACCTCGTGATGACCGCGATCGAGCTGAGCGGCCTGGTCATCGTGATCGCCGTGGTCGCGGTCTTCGTGGGCGGCGGAGGCGGCGACGTCTCCCGTGTCGCGGAGGCGCCGGAAGGGACGAGCGTCGCCGTCGCAGTGCTGTCCGGTGCCGTCATCGCCTACTACTCGTTCGTCGGGTTCGAGACGTCCGCGAACATGATCGAAGAGGTGAAGGATCCGCGCCGGACGTACCCTCGTGCCCTCTTCGGCGCCCTGTTCACGGCCGGAGCGGTCTACGTGCTCGTCGGTCTGGCGAGCTCGATCGCCCTCCCACCTGCAGAACTGCAGGATTCGAGCGGCCCCCTGCTCGCCGTGGTCGAGGCCACCGGCGTCAGCATCCCCTCCTGGCTGTTCAGCCTCATCGCGCTCGTCGCGGTCGCCAACGGCGCACTGCTGACGATGATCATGGTCAGCCGTCTCACCTACGGCATGGCCGAGCAGGGCCTGCTGCCCGCCGCCCTCGGCCGCGTGCTCCCGAAGCGGAAGACCCCCTGGGTCGCGATCCTCACCACCACCCTCGTGGCGATGGGGCTGACGCTCGTCGGCGATCTGGCGACGCTCGCCGAGACGGTGGTCCTGCTCCTCCTCGTCGTCTTCCTCAGCGTCAACGTGTCCGTGCTGGTACTTCGTCGCGACCGCGTCGACAACGATCACTTCCGCGTGTGGACCTTCGTCCCCGTTCTCGGCGTCGGCTCCTGCATCCTGCTCCTCACCCAGCAGCGACCGGCCGTCTGGCTGTTCGGCGCGATACTGCTCGCCGTCGGAGGCGTGCTGTACGTGCTGGCGCGCTGGGGCAGGAAGCACTCCGAGAAGAAGAACGCCCGCCCCGACGGCGAGCCCGTCCACGACCAGAAGGAGAACCATGAGCACGCCTGAGCACACGTCCGCCGACGAGATGACGAGCGCGGAGAAGCGGCACGATCAGCTGACGTCCGCACCGGACGCCACCGAGGCCGACGCCGCACCCCGCGTCGAGGTCAGCGAGCACGACGGCAACACCCGCATCGACATCGCCCCGGGGGCACCGGTGCGTCCGGGGCCCGGTCCCGGAATGCCCGAGGCCGATTCCGAGGACTGACGCGCGGCCCGGCTCTAGAGCCAGCCCTTGCGCTTGAAGGCCGCGTAGAGCCCGAAGCCCAGCGCGATCATCATCCCGACCGCCATCGGGTAACCGAGAAGCCAGTGCAGCTCGGGCATGTGATCGAAGTTCATGCCGTAGATCGTGCCGACGAGCGTCGGGGCGAACAGGATCGCCGCCCATCCCGAGATCTTCTTGACCTCGTCGTTCTGACGGATGCTGAGCTCCGTCATCCGCCGCATCTCCTCGTTCTGGCGACGCGCGACGATCGTCGACTCGACGGTGAGCGCGTTGTCGAGGACGGTGCGGAACGTCGTGGCGCGGTCGCTGACGCGCAGGGTGTGATCCAGCACGTCGCGGAGATACCGCTGCAGCTCTTCGGTCACCTGGTACTTGTCCGACCCGCGCAGCAGGGCCTCCAGCATGCCCGACAGTGGCTGCGTGGCCCGCTGGAAGTCGATGACCTCCCGCCCCAGGTCATAGATGCGCTGGGTGGCGTCGGTGTTCTCCTCGAACAGCTGGCTCTCGATCTCGTCGATGTCGTTCTCGAGCCCGGCGAGGACGGGCGTGTACTCGTCGACGACCTCATCGAGGATCGCGTACATCACGGCCTCGGGACCACGGGCGAGGAGGGCGGGGTCGGCCTCCAGCCGTCGGCGGACGCGCGCGAGGTCCGGTGACTCCGCATGCCTGATCGTCACGACGAAGTCGGGGCCGACGAGCACGTGCACCTCGCCGAACTCGACCTCCTCGACGTCGTCGAGATAACGCGCCGGCCGCAGCACCATGAACAGCACCTCGCCGTAGCGTTCGAGCTTGGCGCGCTGGTGACCGGAGAGCGCGTCCTCCACGACGAGCGCATGGATGCCGAACTCGTCCGCGACCGCGCGGATCTCCTCCTCGCTCGGCCGATAGAGGCCGATCCACCCCATGCCGCCGCGCTCCCGCATGCGCTCGAAGGTCTCGCTGAGGGTCACCGGATTCTCGGTGCGGACGCCATCCACGTAGATCGCATTGTCGATGATCGCCATCGTCGCCCCTTCGCGTTCCTGTCGGTCAGAGCGGGATCACTCCGCAGCAGGCGGGGCCACGCAGGGGATCGCGGTATCGGCGATCGCCTGGTGGTACTGCTCGGCCGTGAACGGAAGGCCGAACTCGGGCGCGGTCTGCCCCGCAGCGGCCGGCGCTTTGGAGGCGATGGCGGCGAGTTCCCACGAGAGCTGCTGGGCGAACTGCGCCCCGGCCGTCGAGTCGTTGAGCACGACGGCCACGGTGAACCCGGTGGCAGGGTCGGAGTACGCCGCCGTGGCGTATCCGGGCGTCCAGCCGTGCTGACCGATCATCGATCCCACGAGGTAGGCACCACCCGTGGCCTGGAACCAGGACTCGGCTCCGTCGGCAGCCGGGAGCGGCTCACCGAAGCGGTCCGGCTTCTCCTTGGTGCGCAGCGCCTGCTTCGCCTCCGCCTGTGCGTAGCGACCCAGGTCGGTGATGGTCGACACGACGCCGGAGTCGGTGAAGCCCGAGCTGGACGACAGCTTCGTGATGTCGACGGGGGCGGCGCAGTCGAACCCGCCTTCGACGCCGTTGAGGAAATGACCGTTCAGTACCGCTCCGGTTCCCGGCGGCGCAGGGGTCGGGCCCGGAAGTGAGGTGTCCGGGAGCCCGAGGGGCTCGGTGACGTACTCGGCGATCAGCTCGGAGGCGGTCATCCCCGAGGCGCGTTCGAGGGCCAGCCCGAGCAGGAGGTAGCCGGCATCCGAGTCGCGGAAGGTGGTGTGCGGGGCGACGCGCTCACGCGCCAGGCCGAAACCGGCCAGCTCCAGAGGAGACCAGACCCGGTCGGGGGTGTTCAGCCACGCCGACTTGACGGTTCCCTCGGACGATCCCGCCCCACTGGTGCCGTTGCAGAGGTCGAGGAGGGTGATGCCCTCGTCTCGCATGTCGGCGACACCCGAGACGTAGTCCGCGACGTTCGCATCGAGTTCGACCACATCGCGGTCGGCGAGGGCATAGAGCACGTCGCAGGTCATCAGACGGGTCACATCGGCGATGCGGAAGGACATGTCGGTCGACACCTCAGCTCCGCCCTCGCGGTCCTGCGTGCCGATGCCGGCCACCCAGCTCCCGCTCCACGGCGCCCAGACACCGACGATCGCGCCCGACGCACCCGACGCGACGAGTGCGTTGTCGACGGCGGCCTGCATCGCGGCGACCGTGTCATCGGGGAGCGCCCCGTCGACCTGAGCGGGGGGCGTGTACGAGAAGGACTCCTCGGAAGAGCATCCGGTGAGAACGAGAGCGAGCACGGCCGCCGTGGCCGTTGCGGCGCGCCACCGGCGCGACGAGAGAAGCTGCATGGAAAGAACCCCCGAAGACGTGTCTCCCGAGTCTAGAGCGCCGATGCTGAAAGTCGGCCCCGGAGCGGACGTCGAGCCCCGCATAAGGTTGTCGTCATGCCCCACACCTTCGATGCCGACGTGATCACCGCCGTCCTCCGCCACATGAACGGCGACCACACCGATGACAACATCCTCATCGCCCGGGCGTTCGCGGAGCCGTCGGATGCGGAGATCACCGCATCGGTCATGACCGGCTTCGACGGGGACGGCGGGCTGTGGGAGATCACGCGCGACGGCGCCGTCACCGAGTTGCGCGTGCCGTGGCCCGGCGGCCCGATCGACGACCGCCCCTCGGTGCGCCGTGAGGTCGTGGCGCTGTACGACGCCGCCTGCGCCCGGCTCGGCGTCGAACCTCGCCCGCACGCCTGACGGATCCGGCTTCCCTCCGGGGTTAGGTAACCCTTACACTGGCCTCATGCCCGAGATCCTCTCCTTCTCCGCCGCCCTGCGCGAGCGTTCGTCCGGATCGCACTCCCGCAGCGAGACCGCCGGCTTCATGTCCGACCTCCTGAAGGGCGAGGGATCGCGCGAGGACTACATCTCGCTCGTCGCACAGCACTACTTCATCTACGAGGCCCTCGAGGGCGCCGGCGAGCGCATGCGCCAGGATCCGGTCGCCTCGGTCTTCATCACCGACAAGCTCACGCGCCTGCCCGCGCTCGAAGCCGACCTCGAGTTCCTGCTCGGTGCCGACTGGCGCGAGCGGATCGTCGCGCTGCCCACCACGCAGCGTTACGTCGACCGCATCCGTCAGGTGGGCGCCACGTGGGCCGGCGGTTTCGTCGCCCACCACTACACCCGCTACCTCGGCGACCTCTCCGGAGGCATCTTCATCGGACGCGTGATGGCACGCCGCTTCGGCTTCGAGACCAACGGCATCGGCTTCTACCTGTTCGACGACATCGCCGATCCGGCCGCCTTCAAAGACGTGTACCGCGAGCAGCTCGACGCCGCTCCCTGGGACGATGCCGAGCGCGAGCGCGTGATCGACGAGGTGCTCCTCGCCTACCGTTTCAACACCGAGCTGTTCGAAGACCTCGACCGCGCACGCGCCGCTGCCTGAGCCGCTGCCGGAGCCGGAGCCAGGGCCGGGCCTTCAGCTCTTCGGCAGCTCCGGGGTCGATGCCGCGAGCCAGGCGTCGCGCATGAACCGGCGCACGTCCTCGTCCACTCGGATGTCACGGGGTCGCAGCGCACGCGACAGGTAGAGCCCGTCGAGCGAGGTCAGCCGGCTGAGCGCGACGTAGGTCTGCCCCGGTGCGAACGCCCCGGAGCCGAGGTCGATGATCGCCCGCTCGTAGGTCTTGCCCTGCGACTTGTGGATCGTGACCGCCCACGCCAAGCGCAACGGGAACTGGGTGAACTCCGCGACCACGTCACGGGAGAGCTTCTTGGTGTTCTGGTCGTACGCGTAGCGGAACCGTTCCCACACGGCCGGTTCGACGTCGACCTCCTCGCCGTCGATGTCGACACGCACAGCGCTGCCGAGGATGCGTACGACCGTCCCGATGGTGCCGTTGACCCACCGCGGCGGCTCCCCCGACATCGCGGTGTCGTTGCGCAGGAACATGACCTGCGCTCCGACCTTCAGCTTCAGCTCCGACTCGGCGGGGAGCGCGGCCTCGCCCCGCCCGAAGTCTCCGCTCACCTCGGCACGTGCGGTCTGCTCCTTGCCCGGCAATGCGGCCAGGTGACGACTGTTGATGCTGTTCACGATGTCGTTGCGGGTCGCGAGCGTGATCATCGGCACCTCCCCCGGCTCCGGGTCCGGTGGCGTCCGCGCTCCCTGGGCGTTCAGCACCCCGGCGATCTCGGCGGTGACCCGTCCGTAGCGCACGGCGTTCAGCATGGCCTTGAACCCGTCGTCGGACTGGCGGTGGATCTGCACGAGTTCGCGCACGTGCAGTTCGGCCCGCGAGTCGACCGCGAAGAGTCCGTCCTGATCGGACTCGCCGGTACCGCCGCCGGCCCCTGCCCACACCTTCGCATCGAAGAACCAGAACGAACGGTAGTGGTCCTGCACGTAGCGGGCCTCATCACCGCGGGGCGGCACGGGCGCCAGCTGGTACGGGTCTCCGAACATGACGACCTGCACGCCGCCGAACGGCTCGCCCCTGCGCCCCCGCGCCTGGCGCAGGGAGCGGTCGATCGCATCCATCAGATCCGCGTTGACCATCGAGATCTCATCGATCACGAGCGTCTCGATGGCGTTCAGGATGCGACGGGTCGCGTCGTTCTGATCGATGTCGGCGTCCCCGATCAGACCGATCGGCAGGCGGAACAGCGAGTGGATCGTCTGCCCCTCGACGTTGAGCGCCGCCACGCCCGTGGGCGCGCAGATGGCGATCTGCTTCTTCGTGTTCCACGCGAAATGCTGCAGGAGGGTCGACTTGCCGGTCCCGGCTCGACCGGTGATGAAGACGTGCTCGCCGGTGTCCTCGATGAGGCGGAACAGCTCTTGCTGCTCCTCGGACAGGGCGGGAAGGGACACGGTTCTCACAGGGGCAGCGGGCGGACAGGGCGCTCGTCCATGCTACGGCCCGGCATCCGCGCACGCCCGCCGACGCTCGGCGTCCCCCCAGGACGCCCTCCTAGACTGACGCCATGGACCGGGCACGTGCGAGCGCGCCCCGGCGCGCGCGCCTGGGGGTCGACCTGGCGATGCTCGCTGTCGTCGGCATGATGCTCGTCGCCGCATTCGGAGCCGGTGGCGTCACGCTGTATCAGCAGTTCTACGGACCGTCGGCGTTCGTGGTCCGCTACCTCGACCTGCTCTCCTCCGGTCGCGCCGCTGACGCGCTGCGTGTTCCCGGGGTCGCGATCGACCGCGAGACACTCGACTCCGCGGGCATCGACCCCGCGGCATCCGAGGCGATGCTCCGCCGCGCCGCGCTCGCGCCGCTGACCGACGTGACGGTGACGTCGGAGAAACCCGCAGACGGTGGCACCGCCGTCACCGTCAGCTACCAGGCAAGCGGCCACCCCGGGACCAGTACATTCTTGATCGAACAGGACGGATGGGCGGGAGTCACCCCCCATTGGCGTTTCACGACGAGCCCCCTGGCCGTCGTGGATCTCACGGTTCGCGGTGCGGACAAGTTCGCCGTGAACGGGTTCGAGGTCGATCGGCGTCAGGTGTCGATCGACGGTGCCGATGCCGTCCCCCTCGACCCGCTGCCGCTGCTGGTGTTCACCCCCGGACTGTATGCGATCACGGTGGACACCCCCATATCGACGGCCTCCGGCCACGGAGTGCTCGCCGACACCCCCCTCGCCGTCACGCCGCTCGATGTGCAGACCGAGCCGACCGACGAGTTCATCGACGTCGTGCAGGAGCGCGTCGAGGCTTTCCTCACCGAGTGCACGACGCAGGAGGTGCTGCAGCCGACGGCCTGCCCGTTCGGCCTGCGGGTCACGAACCGCCTCGCCTCGGCTCCGAAGTGGTCGATCGCGGCCCAGCCTCGGGTCACGGTCACCCCCGACGGCGGGCAGTGGCAGATCCCGACGACGGATGCGGTCGCTCACGTCGACGTCGACATCAAGTCGCTGTTCGACGGCAAGACCCAGCCGCTGTCGGAAGACGTCCCCTTCCAGCTCACGGGAACGATCGCGATCCTTCCCGACGGCACCGCGTCGATCAGGATCGGCTCCCCCGGAGAGCAGCCCGTCGGCTGACGCCCGAGCGAGCCGGCCTCAGCGGCCTGCGCGCTGCTCCCGCTCGTCGCGCTCGGCGAGGGCAGCCAGCTTGGCGTTGTACTCCTCGAGCTCGGCGTCTCCCGTGCGATCGGCGTGCCGGTCCGCGCGGCGCTGCAGCTTGGTGTCGCTGCGACTCCACTGGATCGCGACCGTGATCGCGAGGATGAGCGTGGGGATCTCGCCGATCGACCAGGCGATGCCGCCACCCACGTACTGATCCTGCAGCGGGTCCACGCCCCAGTCACGGCCCATCGACCCGAACCAGTCGGCCACCATGAGGCCCTCCTGCATCATGATCGCGATGCCGAAGAAGGCGTGCATCGCCATCACCGCGATCAGGGTGATCAGACGACCGGGGTAGGGCAGACGGTAGGGCACCGGGTCGGCGCCGATCAGGCTCATCACGAAGAGGTAGCCCGAGATCAGGAAGTGGATGACCATCCACTCATGGCCGAGGTGCTCGTACATCGACCAGCGCACGAGGTCGGTGAAGTAGAACGCCCAGAGCGACAGGATGAAGATCGCCGCCGCCACGAACGGGTGCGTCACGACGCGGGCGAAGGGCGAGTGCACGGCCCACATGATCCACTCGCGACCGCCTCGGGTGCCGTCGTCGCGTTTGTGGATCGCACGCAGGGCGAGGGTGATGGGGGCACCGGACACCATCAGCAGCGGGATCGCCATCGACAGCATCATGTGGCCCATCATGTGGATGCTGAAGAGGTATTCCTGGTAGGCGTTGAGCGGTCCGCTGGTCACCCAGACGAGCATCAGCATGCCGAGCACCCAGAACACGGTGCGATGGATCGGCCAGCGGTCGCCGCGCAGTCGCAGCCGCCGCACTCCTGCCAGGTAGAGGAACAGTCCGAAGCCGGCGGCGACGAGCCAGAGCACGTCGAAGTCCCAGGCGGTGAACCAGCGCTCTATCGTCAGTTCCGGCGGCAGGGTCGAGCCGGTGAGGATCTGCGCGGGGGTCTGGGCGAACGCGGCGACCTCCCCGGTGGGGGGAGGTGTGCGTGCGAGTGCGGCGGCAGCACCCGAGGCGAGACCCATCAGCGCGACCTCGCACAGCACGAGGAGCCAGAACCAGCCGGCCGCGCGCTGACCGGAGAGCTTGGGGATCAGGCGGGCGCGGTACCAGGCCCCCAGCAGCCCCATTCCTCCCAGGAGTGCGACCTTGGCCAGCACGATCCAGCCGTAGGGCGTCGACCACAGCGCATCCCAGCTGCCGACGGCGACGATGGACCGGGTGACGCCCGACACGGCGACCACGGCGAAAGCGGCGATCGCGAGCGACGAGTAGCGCCCGACGAGTTGCGCGGTGTCGACATCGGCTCGTCCGCGCAGCAGGACCAGGAGCAGGAGACCGCCGAGCCAGACGGCGGCGCCGATCGTGTGCAACAGGATCGAGTTGACGGCCATGTTGTGCCCGGCGAGGTCGCCGGCATGGCCCTGAGTCGCGAGCGGGAGGAAGGATGCGGCGGCGAGGAGGGCCGTGATCAGTGTGGGTGTCCACGAACGCCACGCGAACGCCAGCACCGTGATGATCGCACCGAAGATGGTGGTGATGAGCCAGGACTGCCCCAGCGGCAGCTCCAGCAGGAATCGACCGAGCTGCGTGCCGAACTCGCGCTCGATGCTGAGCTTCGGGTTGAAGGCGGCCATGAAGGCGAGGAAGCCGGCGAGACCCGCGGAGACCGTGAACACGGCCGCTCCCACCGAAGCGATGTTCAGGGCGGCGTCGAATGATCGGTCCCCCGCACGCAGGCCGAACAGCGCGAGCACGAGCGAGCCGAGCATGACCGCGCCCGAGATGTTCATGACGAGCTTGGCGATCGGCGTGCCCCAGAGCACGAACGGCCCCGGATCCTGCAGGAGCGGCGGCTTGGCGCCTCCGCCGACGAGCAGCGCCAGCACGAGGGCCGCCATCCCGGCGAGCAGGAGGATGACGATTCCTGCGATTCGATACGCCGAAATCCGACTCGTCGACTCGCTGCGGGAACTCACCCCTCCAGCCTAGGCGCGACCGGCGGTGAGAAAGCACGAAGGCCGCTCCCGTCGGAACGGGAGCGGCCTTCGAAGAGGTGCGGTCGAATTACTTGACGGCAGCCTTGAGCTTGGAACCAGCGGTCACCTTGACGCGCTTGCCGGCCGGGATCTTGATCTCGGCGCCGGTCTGCGGGTTGCGGCCCGTGCGAGCAGCGGTGTCGACCTGCTCGAAGGAGATCCAGCCCGGGATGGAGACCTTGCTGCCCTTGGCAACAGCGTCGGAGACCGTGGCGAACAGCGAGTCGAGGACACCGGAGACGGTGGCCTGGCTCTGGCCCGTGGCGCTTGCGATGCTCGCGACGAGCTCGGTCTTGGTGATGGACTTGTCAGCCATGTCATCCTCCAGCGACGAGATCCCGTCGCATCGTTGTGGGTATCGGAGCGGGTGCTCCTGGTCTAGCGACCGCCTCGAATGTACCAACCACCACCCTCATTTCCGCGTCATTTCGCGGGTTTTGGGCAATTACTGGGCGTGTCGCGTCACTTTTGTCACTCCAGTCACAGAAACGAGCCCGCTCAGCCGGGCCGGTGCGCCTCGATCACCGACCCTGCAGTGCGCTCGAAAGCGGGCGCCACACGGTCCTCGCCGTCGAGATAGCCGCCGACGAGCGCCGCATCTCTCAGGAGGACCAGGGACGCCGCGACCTCTTCCGGGCGCTCGAGACCCACCGTCTCGGCGACGGCCTGCAGCGTCGAGCGGAACCACTCCCGGTGCTCGTCGATGAGTCTGCGCACGGCACCCTCGGCATCCGGATATTCGGCCGCGGCGTTGATGAAGGGGCACCCTCGCGTGTGCCGCTCTCGGATGTCGGCAGCGATGCCCCGGACCACCGCCTCGAGCAGGACGTCGGGGTCGGCCACTGACTCCCCGGCTTCCGCGAACATCGCCCGCAGCATCTCGTCCTCGTGCGCGAGGTAGGCGAGGACGAGGTTCTCCTTGCCGCCGAACTGCTTGTAGAGCGTGGCTCGGGTGACGCCTGCTTCTTCGATCACGCGGTCGACGCCGACCGCGTGGATGCCCTCCTCGTAGAAGAGGCGGGTGGCCGCGTCGATCAACCGGGCGCGGGCGGGGCTGGGGCGCTTCGTGGTGGTGTTCATGATTGTCCTTCCTCATCGTGGCATCCGAACCGCGGCTTCCGTTCGACGACTTCACCACTTTCGGGAATACGTTGCGATAGATAGAACGTTCGGTCTACTATCAGCGTAACGCACTCCCGACCGACGGGAGCCGATCCAGAGAGAAGAAGATCATGAACAGCACCGACAAGACCCCGATCGTCCTCATCCACGGCCTGTGGATGACCCCCGCGAGTTGGAACACCTGGGCCGAGCGCTACCGCGCGAAGGGCCACGAGGTGATCGTCCCGGGGTGGCCCGGCATCGACGACCGCTCCGTGGAAGACATCCGTCGCGACCCGTCGGCGCTGAAAGGCGTCGGACTGACGCAGATCGTCGACCACTACGAGCGCATCATCCGCGCCCTCCCCGTCACGCCGATCATCATGGGCCACTCGTTCGGCGGCGTCATCACCCAGATGCTCGCCGATCGCGGCGTCGGAGCCGCCTACGTCGGCGTGGCACCAGGACAGACGGCCGGTATCACCACACTCCCCCTGTCGACGCTCTGGACCGGCACCCCGATCCTGTCGAACCCCTTCGGCCGCAACGGCGCGAAGCCCCTCTCGAAGAGGCACTTCCACTTCACGTTCGGGAACGACCTGAGCCGCGCCGACTCCGACCGCCTGTGGGAGGAGTCGGCTGTCAACTCGTACAACCGGGTGTTCTTCGAGGGCGTGGCATCCGCGTTCAACGAGAAGGGAGGCGTCACGCACGTCGACTACGCCCGCGCCGACCGTGCACCGCTCTACATCATCACCGGTGAGATCGACCACGTCGTGCCGCCGGCCATCGGTCGCGCGATCGTGCAGAAGTACCGCGCCGCCGGGAGCCCATCCATCGTGGACTACAAGGAGTACCCCGCACGCACCCACCGACTGGTCAGCCAGGACGGCTGGGAGGAGATCGCCGACGACGCCCTCGACTGGGCCGTCGCGCACACCACCACGCCCGTCGCGTGAGGGTGGGGACGCGAAAGGGGCGAGGATCCGAAGATCCTCGCCCCTTTCGACTGTCTGCTGAGACTTACCAGCTCGACTTGGTCACGCCGGGCAGCTCGCCACGGTGTGCCATGTCACGGAAGCGGACACGCGAGATGCCGAACTTCGTGAGGACACCGCGGGGGCGGCCGTCGATGACGTCGCGCGAACGCACGCGAGCCGGCGACGCGTTGCGCGGCAGCTTCTGCAGGCCGACGCGAGCGGCCTCGCGGGCCTCGTCGGTGGCGTTCGGGTCGACCAGGGTCTTCTTCAGCTCGGCGCGACGCTCGGCGTAACGCTCGACGATGACCTTGCGCTGCTCGTTGCGAGCGATCTTGCTCTTCTTAGCCATTGATCAACGCTCCTCTCGGAATTCGACGTGCTGACGGATGACCGGGTCGTACTTCTTGAGCACGAGGCGGTCGGGGGTGTTGCGGCGGTTCTTCTTGGTCACGTACGTGTATCCCGTACCTGCCGTCGAACGCAGCTTGATGATCGGACGTACGTCCTGAGCCTTCTTGGCCATTAGAGCTTCACACCCTTCGCCTGGAGGTCCTTGACCACGTTCTCGATGCCACGGACGTCGATCACCTTGATGCCCTTGGCGGACACGTTGAGCGTGATCTTACGACCGAGCGAGGGAACGAAATACGTCTTCTTCTGCACGTTCGGGTCGAAGCGGCGCTTCGTCCGGCGGTGCGAGTGCGAGACATTGTGTCCGAAGCCGGGAACAGCTCCGGTCACCTGGCACACTGCTGCCATGATGTGACTCCTTCTATACCGTGAGGCCGGACGGCCCCACCCAAGATCCCTTGTCTGCACGCAACCACGACCCGCCGATCTCTCGGCCGCAGAAGGGGAAGCACGCGAACTGCGCACAGGAGTGTGCGCAGACAAAGAGTCAGTTTAGCACGGGTGCCGACGCGGTCGATCCCGGCTCCCCCGAAGCGAGTTCGGCAGCAGCCTCGGCCGCGCCCCTGCCCCATCGGAACGGCGACACCGTCGGGTCCGCGTCGATCCAGAAGCGCCACGGGAAAGCCGCGGTCCCGGCGACGCCGGCGACACCGACGCGCGGACCGCTGGCCACGTCGTCCCGCTGCGGACCCAGCCACAGCTCGGCTCGTGCTCCGCGACGCTCCCCACCCGTGATCGCGTCGATCCCGTCGTGCACGGGATGCCGCAATCCCACCGCCTGTCCGAGACGACCCGGCCCGCGGGCGAGGTCCCGCAGCGTCGTGCGCCGAAGGGGAAGCGCGACGCCACGTCGGAGGGCCGCCGCCTCCGTGCCGCTCACGATCTCGCCCGCCCGGAGCAGCACGCCGTCGCCCTGCCCTTCAGGGCCGCACACGACGTTCACGCACGAGTGGATGCCGTGGCTCAGGTACACGTACAGGTGGCCCGGCTCGCCCCACATCGTGGAGTTGCGGGCCGTGCGCCCCATGCGCGCATGAGAACCCGGATCGGGGATCTCGCCCGTGCCCTGCCCGTGGTACGCCTCGACCTCCGTGATGCGCAACCGCACCTCGACGGGAACGGAGTCGCTCCCGATCGTGACGACCGTGCGCAGCTCGCCTCCGAGCAGGCGCGGTGCGACGTCGACCGCAGAGGCGCTCAGGTCTGCACGGACGGCACGGCGCAGGCTTTCGTGCGGCAGGTCGACGCCGCGGAGGAGGTCGGAACCGTCCGTCATCTCAGAAGCGCGGAGCCGTCTGGCACCACGAGGCGTCGAAGCCGGTGAGGGCGACGATCTCCTTGCCGGAAGCCATATCGATCAGGTGGGTCTCGACGTTCTCGGGCAGCGGCAGCAGCATCCCGTCGTAGGCGTTGTTCGCCAGGTCGGGAGCGACGACGACGGCGGCGTACTGGCCGCTCGGCGACGCGCAGGCCTGCAGGATCGAGTCCGTGGATCCGACCTCGACCAGCGGGGTCGCCGCACCGTCGTCGTCGACGCGCACGACCACCTGTCCGATCGGCAGCCCCTCGTCGTCGCGAGCGATCACGTGGCGCAACGTGCCACCGGGATACGGCGTGATCGAGCTCGCCGTCCCGTAGTCGGGATCGGATGCCGCGAGCGGCTGCTCCGACCCGTCTGCGAGGTTGAGTTCGACCACGGCCCCGTCGAGCCGTTCGACGATCGCCGTGTAGGTGCCGCGGGAGATCCCCTGGATGGTGGCCGCGAGGCCGAGGGACTGCACACCCGTGTCGGTCGAACGGTCGACGAGCGAGAGGGCTCCGTCGAAGTCGATGAACAGCACGGCTGCGCTGTCGGGCACGAACTGCCAGACGAAGACGCTCGCCTCGGTGCCGGCGACCTCGATGATCTGCGGGTCGTCATCGCCGCTCAGCGACTGGGTGACCAGCACGCTCGCGCGCCCCTCGGTGTCGCTGAGCTCCTTGTCGGAGTAGCTGTAGCCGACGAGGCCGCCGCGTTCGGAGACCTGGATCGCGCCCACGTATCCCTCACCGGGAAGAGTGAGCTCGCGCTGGTTCTTGCCGTCGCGGTCCATCACGAGCAGGCGGGACCCGTCGTCCTCCTCGACCGACACCACGAGCTGCGTGGAGGTCGCGCGGAAGTCGTTGATCTTGTCGTGCTCGAAGACCGGGACGGCCTTCTCGCCGCTGAGGTCGGTGAGGAAGATCTTGTCCTTGCCCGCGACATCGCGACGCAGCAGGAAGATGTTCGACGGCGGCGTCGTGAAGCTCGTGGTCAGCGTCGTCTTCGGGCCACCGCCGGCACCGACCACATCGGCGACACGGACCGTGTACTCGGTCGAGTCGTCGAGCGGGACCGTGAATCGCACGCCCACGCCGCGCCCCGAGGCATCCACCGTGAAGGGCACCTCCGGCTCGACCGTGACCTGCGCCGGGTCGATGTCGGCGAGTGCCTGGTTCGCAGTGAGGATCACGCGGCTGCCGGACGATTCGATCGCCTGTGCCGCATCGACCTGCACATCGCTGATGCGCGGACCCTGAAGGAGGCTGGCGATGCCCAACCCCGTCCCGACGACGACGAGCACTCCGAGGACCGCGGCAACCGTGAGCACGAACCGGCGTCGGCTCCCCGGCGCAGGCGGGACCCGGCGCTCGGCGGTGGCGCGGGGGGTCGGCGGCGCATACGGATCCACTGTCGCGTCATGTGCCGCCGCACCTACCGCTGCACCGGCCACCGACGTCTCGACGACGGGTTCCGGTGCGGCGCCGACGAACACGGGTTCGGTCGCGAGGGGGACGGGCGGAAGAGCGGTCGCCTCCGCATCCTCGCGCGC
>NZ_DFQP01000073.1:0-18706 GCF_002377845.1 Microbacterium sp. UBA3486 | reverse complement strand
AGCAGCCTCGAAGGCGGCCATCTTGCGGGCGGCGGCCTCCTGCTCCGCGACCTCACGGTCACCTGCCTCACGGACCGCGGCTTCACGCGCAGCCGCCTCACGCGCAGCCGCTTCGTCTGCACCGGCAGATTGCTGATCGCCAGCCCGATCGGCCGGGGTGGGCTGGTCGGCGGGCGGTGCGACATGGTCGGCAGACGCCACCGCGCGGTCGATCCGCTCGGCCTCCGCCGCTTCGGCAGCTTCTCGCGCTGCACGCATCTCCGCGCGGGTGCGCGGGACGGCGGGCACCTCTGGGCGCTCGTCGTCAGTACTCATAGGGGTCTCCCGGCTCATCGATCGCGACGACATCGGTCGGCTCGATGCGGAGCTTGCCGTCGGCATCCGCGCGCACGGTGCCGGTGATCTCGACCCATTGGCCGGTCGCGTACTCGTCGGGCTTCACATCTACGGGCAGAACGGCGGTCTGCGCATCGATCACGCAATGCGTGATGACCAGACGGGTCAGATTCACACCGTCGTCCCCCGAAGCGCCCGGCGTCACGAAGCCCGTGAGCTTCACCGCAGCACCGTCGTAGGCGGCCGTGTTCGTCGCCGCCGTGAAGACGCTCGCCCAGTCGCCGACGCCGAACGTCGACGTGTCGGCCACGCCGAGCGCGACCGAGTCCGCGCCGGCGAACAATGCGCTCTGCTCTCCCGCGCGCGACATCGCGAGCTCGACCGACAGGGAGGCCGGCGGCAGGACGAGACCCGCCACGACGACACCCGAGGCGATGACTCCGCCGGCGACGGCCGCGACTCCGGCGAGCGCGCGGCGAGAGGAGGCCGGGGCACCATCGTGATCAGCACCGTCGTGATCAGCACCGTCGTGATCCGCACCGTCGTGATCACCGTGGACTGCGGGAACGGGCACAGGCCCGTGGTCGTGGCCGTGGTCGCTCTCTTCCCCCAACGGGAGGGTGCACGACCAGATCGCTCCGGCCAGGGTCACGACCGCGGCGGTACAGGCGAACCACACCGACTCCGGGCTGATGTAGAGGTTGAGACGCCCCGTGAGACCGAGGCCGAGGGTGACGACCGAGATGACGGTCGCGAGCCCCACACCCAGCCAGCGGGTGCCGAGTGCACGTATGCGGGTGGCGGTCTGCTCGGACCGCGCCGTCTGCTCAGACAAGGACGTTCACCCCGATACCGATCGCGAAAGCCGAGGCGAGCACGATGCCGACGATCCCGACGAGCGTGCGCGCGGTGAACGTGGTGCGCATGAGCGCCAGCATCTTGATGTCGACGAGCGGACCGACGAGCAGGAAGGCGACGAGGGCGCCGGACGAGAACGTCGAGGCGAACGAGAGCGCGAAGAACGCATCGACGTTCGAGCAGATGGCCACCGTCATCGCGAGCGCCATCATGGCGACGATCGACAGCACCGGGTTCGACCCGATCGCGAGCAGCCACTCGCGCGGGATCAGTACCTGCACGGCTCCGGCGAGCGCCGAGCCGATCACGAGTGCAGGCATGACGGCGCGCAGCTCGATCAGGAACTGGGTGAGACTGCGGCGCACCGGCGTGCCCGGTTCGTGGGTGACCAGCTCGCAGGTGTCGACGAAGCGCTGGGTGAGCATGCCGTCCGGGTCGGGGTGGCGGCTGTAGATCCAGCCGATGAGGTTCGCGATGAGGTAGCCGCCCACGAGCCGGGCGACGAGGATCCCACCGTCCCAGCCGAAAGCGGCGTGCGTGGTGAGGATCACGATCGGGTTCACGATCGGCGCGGCGATGAGGAACGTCATCGCTTCGGCCGGCGCGAGGCCGCGCATCATGAGGCCACGGGCGAAGGGCACGTTGCCGCACTCGCACACCGGGATCAGCATGCCCAACAGCGACAGCACCGCACGGCGGGCCCACGCGCGCTTCGGCAGCCAGCGGTGGATCGCATCGGCCGGGAGCCACACCTGCACGACGATCGAGAGCAGCACGCCGAGGATGACGAACGGCAGGGCTTCGATGAGCACACTCAGCGCGAGGGTGAGACCGTCCTGCGCGCGGGTGGGCAGCGAGGCGGGGAACAGCGTCGGCAGGAAGGCATCGATCAGGAAGAGCGCGGCGATGATGGCAGCGCCCAGGCCGACGCCGATCCATGCCGATCGCGGCGAGGGCGCCGGGCGATGGGAGTGGCCGTGACGGGTCGCCGTTGCTGCCGAGGAGCTCACGCGGACGCGGCCCTCTCGGCGTCGCGCTTGTTCGCACACGGGGTGCACAGCCCGAAGATGTCGACCACGTGGGCGGCCTCGGTGAAGCCGTGCAGTGCCGCGGTGCGGTGCGCCCACTGCTCGACGTCCTTGGCCTCGATCTCGACGGTCAGACCGCAGGATCGGCAGATGAGGTGGTGATGGTGGCCCTGCGTGGTGCAGGCGCGGTACAGCGCCTCGCCCTCGGGACTCTGCAGCGAATCGGCGTCTCCGGAGGCGGCGAGTCCGGCCAGCGCACGGTAGACGGTGGCGAGGCCGATGCCGGTGTTGTCGTCGCGCAGCGCGGCATGCAGGCTCTGCGCGCTCACGAATCCGCGCGCGTCGGCGAGTGCTTCGCGCACACGTTCGCGCTGCCAGGTGTTCCGCTGAGCCATACGAAGAGTCTAGGCCGCGGGGGTTGGCGAGGGCTGGGAGAGGATCTCAGGCCCGCACACGGCGCACTCGGGCCCGCGCCTTCTGCACGATCCAGCACACCACGTAGATCGTGAACGACAGGGTCGTGATGTACGGGCTCACCGGGAGCGTGCCGGCGAGGGCCAGCAGGATGCCGCCGACCGCGGACACGAAGCCGAACAGCGCGGCCAGCAACGGCACGGCGATGGGGCCTGCGGTGACGCGCATCGCGGCGGCCGCGGGGGTGACCAGCAACGCCATCACCAGGAGCGCACCGATGATGTGCACGCTCACCGCGACGATCAGGCCGAGCAGCACCATGAACAGCAGGCTGACGGCACGGGTCGGCACTCCGCGGGCCGCGGCCGATTCCGGGTCGAGCGAGTCGAACCGCAGCGGGTTCCACATCACCAGCAGACCGATCAGCACGACCATGCTGATGCCGATCAGCCAGCCGAGGTCGGGGCTCGAGACCGACACGATCTGGCCGGTGAGCAGGCTGAAGCGGTTGGCACTGCGGCCGTCGTAGAGCGAGAGGAACAGGATGCCGAGGCCCAGGCCGAACGGCATGAGCACACCCACGATGGAGTTGCGGTCCCTGGCCTTGGCCCCGAGGACCCCGATCAGGATGGCGGCGACGAGCGCTCCGCCGAGAGACCCGGCTACGACGCTGCCGCCGAAGAGCAGGGCGGCAGCCGCTCCCGCGAATGACAGCTCGCTCACGCCGTGCACCGCGAAAGCCAGGTCGCGCTGCATCACGAAGACGCCGATGAGTCCGCCGACGATGCCGAGCACCGCGCCGGCGATGATCGAGTTCGCGAGCAGGGTGACGAGCTCGCCGTAGTCCTGGAACGAGAAGACGTCGCTCCAATCGACCAGCGGCACGATGCCCAGCGCGACGCTCATGCCGCTCCTCCGTGCTCGTGGTGTCCGTGCTCGTGGTCGCCGTGGTCGTGGTGGGGCTCGGCGTCCGGCACACCCACGACCACCAGCCGGTCGCCCGCGCGGAGCACGAACACCGGAGTGCCGTAGAGGTCGGTGAGCACGCGCGTCTGCAGCACCTCGTCGGGGGTTCCGAGCAGGAACCGTCCGCCGGCGATGTAGAGGATGCGGTCGACCCGGCCGAGGATCGGATTGATGTCATGGGTGACGAACAGCACCGCCGCCTCGCGCTCACGGCGCTGACGATCGATGATGTCGGTCACGGCGACCTGGTTCGCGAGGTCGAGATTCGACAGCGGCTCGTCGCACAGCAGCAGGGCCGGCTCATCGGCGAGGGCCTGACCGACCCGCAGTCGCTGCTGCTCGCCGCCCGAGAGCAGACCGACCCGGCGATCGGCGAAGTGCGAGGCGCCGACCGCCTCGAGCAGGCGGTCGACCTTGGCGCGGTCGCCACGGTGCGGGATCGGGAAGCCGAAGCGGCTCCCCTGCACGCCGAGGGCGACCAGGTCGCGAGCACGCATGCTCGTGTCGGGGGCGAGCGATCGCTGCTGCGGGATGTACCCGATACGGGAGTTGCCGCGGTGCACGGGCTCACCCGCGACGCGGATCGTGCCCGAAGACAGCGGTTGCAGGCCCAGGATGCTCCGCAGCAGGGTGGTCTTGCCCGACCCGGAGGGGCCGAGCACCGCGATGAACTCCCCCGGCTCGACCGTGAGGTCGAGGCCCGACCAGAGTTCGCGATCACCGCGCTGCAGCGACGCGTCGGAGATCTCGAGGACCGGATTCCCGCGCTGTGCGGCGCCGCTCACGACTTGACGGCGGCGGCGAGGCTCTGGATCGCGTCACTCATCCACTCAGAGTACGACGATCCGTCCTCGAGCAGCTCCGTGAAGGCGACGATGGGGATGCCGGCGTCCTTCGCCGCGGTTTCGACGCGCTGCGTCTCGGACCCGCCGGTCTGCGCGTTGGTCAGCAGTGCCGTCACCTGGCCGCTGCCGATCACGTCGAGCGCCTGCAGCAGCACGGCCGGGGCGACGTCGGTGCCTTCTTCGACCGACTCGGCGAATCCGTCGGGGGTGACATCGGTGAATCCGGCGGCTGCGGCGAGGTAGCCGGGCAGCGGCTCGGTGATGAAGACGTCGACGTCGGGCGCCTCCGTCTTGAGGGTCGCCAGCTCGGTCTCGAAGCCTTCGAGGTCGGCAGTGAGAGTGGCCGCGTTCGCGGCGAACTCCTTCGCTCCGTCGGGGTCGAGCTCGGTCAGCTCATCGGCGATGGCCTCCACGACGTGGATCATCGTGTGCGGATCGAACCAGACGTGCTCGTTGAAGCCCTCGATGTGGTCGTGGCCCTCGTGCCCGGCCTCGTCGTCGGCGTGATCGTGCGCCTCGTCCTCGGGCGCGTCGCTCTCCTCGGGGGCAGCGCTCGCCGACTCGTCGGCGTGGTCGTGGCCCGCCTCGTCGTGCCCCTCGTTCCCGGGGAAGTCGTGCGAGTACTCGACGGCTGTGACCACATGCGGGTCCTTCGCGTCCTGCAGCAGCGTGTCGATGAAGGCGTCGTAGCCGCCGCCGTTCTCGATCACGAGGTCGGCCTTCTGCACCGTGAGCCGGTCGCGGGCGCTCGCCTCGTAGGAGTGCGGGTCCTGCGAGGCGGAGGTGATGATCGACTGCACGTCGACGCGATCGCCGCCGATCGTCGCGGCGATGTCGCCGTAGACGTTGGTGCTCGCGACGACCGTGACGGTGCCGTCGTCGCCCTCCCCCGCCGAGGGGGTGGAGCATCCGGCCAGCGTGAGAGCGGCGACGGATGCGAGGGCGAGGGCGAGGGCGACGACGGGCTTCTTCATGTCCTCACTCTAAACGCTAATGAGAACCATTATCAAATCCGCCTCCCCACCTGGCCACGAACCTGCTCCCTACGAAGCTGCCTGCCCGCCAAAACGGAGACGATTGGACGTTCACGCGGGGCGTCGGTGATCAACACCCCGCGCGCGACGCGAATCGTCTCTGTTTTCGCAGCCGCGGGAGCTCAGGCGCGCAGCTCGGCCGGCGCGATCCAGACCGTGGCCTCGCCGGGAAGCGTCGAGCCCTCGAGCGGAGCACTCGCGAGCACGACGTCGGCGGCATCCGCACCGAGGTCGACGGGCGCGGCGCCGAAGTTCGACACCACCTGCCAGCCGTTCGGGCGGGCGAAGCGCAGCACATCGTCGCGGCCGGTCTCGATCCACGCCAGGGTCTCGCCGGTCTGCAGCAGGTGCCGCAGGCGCAGGGCCTCCCGGTACAGCGAGAGCGTCGACGACGGGTCCGCCGCCTCGACGTCGACCGCATACTGGGCGAACCACTCCGGCTGCGGAAGGTGCGCGCCTGCGGCCCCGAATCCGTACGAGGACCCCGCAGCGGTCCACGGCAGCGGCACGCGGCATCCGTCCCGACCGAGGCCGTCGAACTCGGCACCACGGAAGAAGCCCGGATCCTGACGCTGCTCCGGCGTGATCTGCGCGACCTCGTGGAGACCGAGCTCCTCCCCCTGATAGAGATAGGTGCTGCCAGGCAGGCCGAGCAGCAGCAGGGTGGCCGCGTGCGCCCGGCGGAGCCCGCCCTCACGGTCGAGTGCGTCCGCCGGACCACCGGCCTTCACCCACTCGGTGCCCTGCTTGACCGGACGGCCGTTCAGTGCCGGGAGCCCGTAGCGGGTGGCATGGCGGGTGACGTCATGGTTCGACAGCACCCAGGTGGTCGACGATCCGGTCGCCGCCGCCTGCTGCAGGTTGTCGGCGATGATGCTGCGGAACTGCGCGGCGTCGAAGTCGGCGACCAGCAGATCGAAGTTGAACGCCTGCCCGAGCCCCTCGGCCGACGCGTACTTCGCCCGGCGCTCCGGCGTCTCCACCCAGGCCTCGGCGACGGCGGTGCGCGGCGGGTCGTACTCGTCGAACACCGCACGCCACTCGGCGTAGATCTCGTGCACGTCGTCACGGTCGACCATCGGGTGCGTGCCCGAGGTGCGGTCCATCGCGTCGAGCTCGGCACGCGAGGGCAGCGGTTCGCTGAGGTCCTTCGTGAGCATGTGGGCGACGTCGATGCGGAATCCGTCGACACCGCGGTCCGACCAGAAGCGCAGCGTCTTCAGGAAGTCGGCGCGCACCTCGGGGTGGTCCCAGTTCAGGTCGGGCTGCTCCACGGCGAAGTTGTGCAGATACCACTGCCCGTCTTCCACGCGCTCCCAGGCACTGCCGCCGAAGACCGAGTCCCAGTCGGTCGGCGGCTCGGAGCCGTCGGGTCCGGTGCCCTCGCGGAAGATGTAGCGGTCGCGCGCCGCCGAGCCGCGCCCCGCAGCGAGCGCCTCCTGGAACCACTCGTGCTGGTCGGACGAGTGGTTCGGGACGATGTCGACGATCACGCGGATGCCGCGGGAGTGCAGCGCCTCGACCATGTCGTCGAAGTCGGCGAGGGAGCCCAGCCGCGGGTCGACGTCACGGTAGTCAGCGACGTCGTACCCGCCGTCGGCGAGCGCGGACGGATAGAACGGGCTGAGCCAGACCGCATCGATACCGAGGTCGCGCAGGTAGTCGGCCCGGGAGACGATGCCCGGGATGTCACCGATGCCGTCGCCGTTCGCGTCGGCGAAGCTGCGCGGGTAGATCTGGTAGACGGCGGCCTGACGCCACCACGCGGCGTCTTCGGCGGTGCGGGTCTCGGCGAGAAGCGCGTCGGTCATGAGGGGAGGACTCCTTCTGTGTTTCCGGTGGTTCGGTGGCTTCGAGTGATTCGGGTTCTTCGGTGGCTTCGAGCGGTTCGAGCGGTGCGGCGGTCAGCCCTTGACGGCGCCCTGGGTGACGCCCTCCATGACCCACCGCTGCGTGAACAGGTAGGCCACGATCGCGGGCGCCATCGCCATGAGGTACGAGGCGAAGGCGACGTTGTAGTTGTTGCTGAACTGGTTCTGGAACAGGTTCTGCCGCACCGGCAGCGTCTGCAGCGCCGGATCGGCGATGATGAGCGACGGCATCATGAAGTCGTTCCAGGCGTAGAGGAAGGCGAAGATGCCGACCGTCGCACTCATCGGGGCGAGCAGCGGGAAGATGAGCTTCCAGAACGTCTGCCAGGTCGTGGCTCCGTCGATGCGCGCGCTCTCCTCGAGCTCGATCGGTATCGAGCGCAGGAACGCGGTGAACAGCAGCACGCTGAAGCTCAGCTGGAACATGGTCGCGAGGATGATCACGCCGAACGGGTTGTCGAGCCCGACGCGTCCGGTGAGCTGGATCTGCGGCAGAGCCACGACCGGGAACGGGATGAACATCGCCGCGAGCAGGTAGAAGAACGAGTAGCGGAACAGCCGACGGTCCCAGTTGCGCACGATGGCGTAAGAGGCGAAGGCCGCCAGCACGATCGTCGCGATCACGGTGCCGGCGGTGACCAGCAGCGAGATGCCCGCACCGACGGGGAACTTCGTCAGCGTCCACGCCTCGACGAAACCGTCGACGCTGAACGGGGCCGGCAGCGAGAAGGCATTGCCGTCGACCGCCTGACCCGTGGTCTTGAGCGCCATCGAGATGGTCACGTACAGCGGCAGGAGCACGGTCACGGCGCACAGGATCAGGATGATCGTGCCCGACCAGTTGACGCGCTCCATGCGCACGCGCGGCTTCTTGCCCGAGGTGGGGACGGTGGTGAGTGTCTGCGTCGACATCAGAGTGCGTTCCTTCCGCGCGTCAGCGACAGCTGGAGGAGGGAGATGAGCACGGCGACGATGAAGAAGATGGTCGCGTTGGCCATCTGATAGGCGTAGTCGCCGCCGTTGAAGCCCGCGATGATCGTCATCGCGACGCTGCGGGTGGAGGTTCCGGGGCCTCCGTTGGTGAGGCCGACGATGATGTCGTAGGCGTTCAGGAACCCCTTGAATCCGAGGATCACGTTGATCACCACATAGCCCGCGACGAGTGGGAGCGTGATGCGGGTGAGCTGCTGCGCCTTGCTGGCGCCATCGATGCTCGCCGCCTCGTACACCTCGCCGGGAACCGAGAGAAGGCCGGCGATGTAGATCAGCAGGGTGCCGGGCACGGCCTGCCAGGCGGTGACGATGACGATGGCGATCCAGGCGAGGTCGGGGTTGGCGAGCAGGCTCGTCTCGAGCCACGGGATGCCGGCCGCCGCGCCAGCCGCGGGGATCGAGTTCGAGAACAGGAAGTTGAAGACGTAGGCGATGATGATGCCCGAGATCACCATCGGGATCACGAAGATCGTGCGCAGGCCCGTCTTGAAGCGGATGCGCGAGGTGAGCCCGACCGCCAGCAGGAACGCGACCACGTTGACGACGATCACCGTGGCGATCGAGAACCCGAAGGTGAACAGGTAGCTCTGCAGGATCGACGGATCGCTGAACAGCGCGATGTAGTTCGTCAGTCCGTTGAAGCTCCACTCCCCGATGCCGATCGAGTCGGTGAAGCTGAAGAAGATGCCGATGACTCCCGGAACCGTGATCGCGAGCGTGAAGAGCACCAGCGTCGGCAGCAGGAACAGGTAGTAGATCGGCTCCACGCGACGCGTGTGCCGCCGGAGCTTCCGGTCGCCGCCGGTGACGATGAGGGTCGTGCTGTCACCGGGCGTGGTGGGGGTGGTGGTGCTCATGGCGCGGACTCCTCTGTCTCGCCGGAAGCGGATGGGGCGCCGGAAGCGGACGCGGCGTCCTTCGTCGACGGGATCGGCGCGCGGAAGGCGATGCGGGCCCAGTCCGCGTCCATCGTGCGCAGGATGGAGGTCGGAGAGGTGCCGAGCACCATCGCCTGCGCGTAGTTCATGATCGGAAGCGTCTTGGGCACGAGCACCGACGGGCCCTGGTAGATCTGCCCGTTGTCGTAGTACTCGACCATTCCCTCGATGCGGGGGTCGTCGGGGGCGGGAGCACCCTTCGTCGGGGTGAAGCCGAGCTGCGAGGCGTTGTACTCCTCGATGTTCTGCGGCTCGTAGAGGAACTCGAGGAAGTCGCGGGCGGCCTCCTGATGGCGAGAACCCTCGGGGATCATCGCGGCCAGGTCCATGTTGACGCGTACGCCGAGGTCGGCCGGGTCGTCGGTCATCGGCAGCGGGAAGGTGCCCAACTGCAGGTCGGGTGCGGTCTTCGCGATCTCGCTGAAGGCCCACGGGCCCTGCAGGTACATCGCGGCCTCGCCCTTGCCGAAAGCGAGGTTGCCGTCACCGTAGCCGCGGCTCGGCGCATCCGCGTTGGTGTAGTCGTTCGCGAGCTGCATCATCTTGTCCATCGGCTCGGCGAAGTCCTTCGAGAACGAGACCGCGGAGTCGGGACCGACGTCCGCGCCCTCATCAGCGAGGGCATCGAAGAAATCGATCACGTCCACCGAGCCGCCCGCAGTGTAGTCGTACCACCCCTGGCCCACGGTCCAGTCGTCCTTGAACGTGCCGTAGAACGGATCGATGCCGGCGGCCTCGAGCTGGTCGCACACCGCGAGCAGCTCGTCCCAGGTCTGCGGGACCTCGAGGCCCTGCGCCTGGAAGATCTCCTTGTTGTAGATGACGGACGCGGCCATCACCGAGTACGGGAGGGCGCTGGTGCGGCCCTCGCAGGACCCGTACTGGTCCATCAGCGGCTGCAGGTCGTCGCGGATGCCCGCGGCGGCGTCGGTGCCTGCGAGATCGGTGAGCGCGCAGCGCTGCACGAACCGGGCGATCTCGTAGTTGTAGTTGGCGAGCATGATGTCGGGCGGGTTGCCCCGCACGAAACTCGCCGAGACGACATCGACGCCCGAGGTGTCGATCTCGACCTTCACGTCGCTCTGCGAGGAGTTGTACTCGGCGACGAGGGCGGTCATGAACTCGATCGCCTCGCGCTTGCTGAAGGTGAAGCGGATGGTCTCCGCTCCCGTGTCGGCGGCGCAACCCGCGAGGGCTGTGCCGACCAAGGTGACCCCCAGGGCCGCGGCCGCCGCTCGCACCGCGCGTGTTCGTCTCTCAGACACCGTCGTCCTTCCGTCATATAAATTCATGCACTAAATCTAGTGAGCGAATTTACTCTATCGAACGGTACTCTCTCATTGGAGGACAGGGAGGTCAAGGGCCATGACAGAAGTCTCCGCAGACCTGGGAACCGGACGCGCGAGCGTCGGTGCCGTCCTCGACTTCGCCTGGACCGCCGGCGAGTTCACCGCGACCGAGGCGATGGCCGGCACCTCCCTGACCCGTTCCACCGCGATCGACGCCATCGACACGCTGGTCGGGGCCGAGGTGCTGCGCGAGCTGCCGAACGCCCGCGCCGCGGGCACCTACCGCTCCGGCCGCCCCTCGCGTCGCTTCGTCCTCGCCCCCGATCTCGGGGTCGTGATCGGTGTCGACGCGGGAGACACCCACCTCGCCGTGACCGTGGCCGACCCCCTCGATCGGACCCTCGTGCATCACCGCGTGGAGTTCGAGCCGGGGCAGTCGGCGCCCGAGCGGCGCACGGCGATACTGGAGCGCCTGGACGATGCGCTCGCCGAGGCCGACGTGACGCGCGACCAGGTGCTCGCGCTGTGCGTCGGCGTCGCGGCGCCCGTGAACCGCGACGGCATCTCCCCACCTCACCCGGACGGCTTCTGGGAACGGACCAACCCTGGACTCGCCGAGGCACTGAGCGACTGGGCCCCGGTCGTGCAGATCAAGAACGACGCGCAACTCGCCGCCATCGCCGAGGGCGCTGAGGGCGCGGCGATCGGATGCCGCGACTACGTGGCGCTGCTCGCGAGCGAACGGTTCGGCGGCGGCGTGGTGGTCGACGGCCATGTGCTGCACGGTGCGCACGGCGGTGTCGGCGAGGGCGTCGTCTTCGACCACATCGTGGGTGTGGGTTCGGCGTTCGGGCTCCGCTACGCCGTGCAGGATCAGGTGCGTGCAGCCGTGGATTCCGGGGAGATCGCCGGCGACAGCACCGTCGGCCGGCTCGTCGAGGCCGACCGCATCGACCCCCGTCTGGTGCTGACCCTCGCGGCCTCAGGCGATCCGGACGCCGTGCTGGTCACCTCGCGCGTCGGGGCCACCGTCGCCCGCATCGTCGGCGTGCTCGGCAGCATGTACGACCCGGCGCGCGTCATCGTGTGCGGAGCGGTCGCCGAGAGCATCGAGCCCGTGCTGACCGCAGCCCGTCGCATCCTCCCCGAAGAGCTGCACCTGCCGGCGCCGGAGATCCTCGCGTCGACGCTCGGGGCCGAAGTCGTGTCACGGGGAGCCGTGGCGACCGCCCGGAAGGCGGCGAGGGAGCACGCGGTGCCGCGTCTGGCGGAGGAGCGCCTCCGCGCGAGCGCCTGACGCGGGATCCGGCGCCGCCCTGCGCGCCCCCGCCTCGACATCAGGCCATCTTGCGAGAACCGGCAACCTGCCGCCGGATCGGCATGATCCGGCGCGTTCGCCTGATCTGACGCTGACCCGACGCGGAGTCAGTCCACGAGCAGCGCGGGCTCCTCGAGCACGGAGGCGACGTCGGCGATGAAGCGGCTCATGCCGTCGCCGTCGATCACGCGGTGGTCGAAGGACCCTGCGACCGTGGTTACCCAACGAGGACGCACCTCGCCGTCGACGACCCACGGCTTCTGACTGATGGTGCCCATCGCCACGATGCCCGCCTCGCCGGGGTTGATGATCGGCGTGCCGGCATCCATCCCGAACACACCGATGTTCGTGATCGTGATCGTGCCGCCCTGCTGATCGGCCGGTGGAGTCTTGCCCTCGCGCGCCGTGAGGGTCAGACGGTTCAGAGCCCGCGCCAGGTCCTTCATGCCGAGGTCCTGCGCGTCCTTGATGTTCGGCACCAGCAGGCCGCGCGGGGTGGCGGCGGCGATCCCGAGGTTCACGTAGTGGCGCACGGCGATCTCCGCACCGGCTTCGGTCTCGATCCAGGCCGCGTTCACCATCGGCGTGCGACGGGCGGCCCAGATCACGGCGCGAGCCATGATCAGCAGCGGCGAGACGCGGATATCGGCGTAGTCGGGCGAGGCCTTCAGACGCTTCACGAGCTCCATCGTGCGGCTGGCGTCGATCTCCTTCCACACCGTCACATGCGGGGCCGAGTACGCGCTCTGCACCATCGCCGAAGACGTGGCCTTGCGCACACCCTTGACCGGGATCGACTCGGTGCGGTCGTCGCCGGCGGCCGAAGGCTGGGTCGGAGTGAGTCCACGCGCGAGCCCTGCCGGTGCAGCCTGCGGTGCGGGCACGGTCTCCTCGCGCACGGCTCCCCACTCGGGAGTCTCGATGTTGCGGAAGACGCTCGCCTGCGACGCGTGCTTCATGACGTCGTCCCGGGTGACCTCGCCGTCGGCGCCGGTCGCTGCGACCGTGGTGAGGTCGACGCCGAGGTCGCGCGCGAGCTTGCGGATCGGCGGCTTCGCGATCACGCCCACCGACGAGCGCACCGGACGCTCGGCCGGGCGCTTGCGACGCGAAGTGGCGCCGCCTCCCGTGCCGTAGCCGACCAGCACCGATCCGCCGCCCTCTTCTGCGGCGGGAGCCACGGCAACGGGAGCGGCCGTTGCACCCGCAGCAGGCTCGGTCACGAAGGTGATGATGGGCGTGCCGACCTCGACCGTCGTTCCCTCCTCGACCAGCAGCTCGCCCACCACACCCGCGTGCGGCGACGGCAGCTCGACGAGCGACTTGGCCGTCTCGATCTCGCAGAGGACGTCGTTGATCACGACCGTGTCGCCGGGGGCGACCTTCCAGGCCACGATCTCGGCCTCGGTCAGGCCTTCCCCGACGTCGGGGAGGGTGAAGTTCTGCGTGCTCATGACGAGTCCTTTCGGCCGAGCGGGGATGTCAGTAGGCGAGTGAGCGATCGACGGCCTCGAGGATGCGGTCGGCATCCGGGAGATATGCGCCTTCGAGCTTCGCGGGCGGGAACGGGGTGTCGTAACCGGAGACGCGCAGCACTGGAGCTTCGAGCGCATAGAACGCGCGCTCCATGACGGTCGCCGCGATCTCCCCGCCGATGCTTCCGAAGCCCTGGGCCTCCTGCGCGTAGACCATGCGTCCGGTCTTGCGCACCGAGTCGAGGATGGGCTCGTAGTCGACCGGCGACAGCGAGCGCACGTCGACGACCTCGCAGCTCGTGCCCTCGGCTTCGGCGAGCGCCGCGGCCTGCAGGAGGGTGGTGACCATCGCGCCGTGTCCGACGAGGGTCACGTCACTGCCCGTGCGCACGACACGTGAGGAGTGCAGCGGCACGGCGGAGGAATCGAGCTCGACCTCGCCCTTCTGCCAGTAGCGGCTCTTCGGCTCCATGAAGATCACCGGGTCGTTCGAGGCGATCGCCTCCTGGATCATCCAGTACGCGTCGTTCGGCGTCGACGGCGAGACCACGCGCAGGCCCGGCGTGTGCGCGAAGTACACCTCGGGGCTCTCCTGGTGGTGTTCGACCGCGCCGATGTGTCCCCCGTAGGGGATGCGGATCACGATGGGCATGCTGATCGCGCCCTCGTGCCGGTTGGTGAGCTTCGCGAGCTGGGTGGTGATCTGGTCGAACGCGGGGAACACGAAACCGTCGAACTGGATCTCGATGACCGGACGGAAACCGACCATCGCCATGCCGATCGCAGTCCCGACGATGCCCGACTCGGCCAGCGGAGTGTCGAGCACCCGACGGTCGCCGAAGTCGCGCTGCAGGTGCTCCGTCACACGGAAGACGCCACCGAGCTTGCCGATGTCCTCGCCCATGAGCAGGACCTTCGGGTCGTTCTCCATCGCCTTGCGCATACCCGCGTTCAGCGCCTTGCTGAGCGGCATCGTCTCGAGAGTCACCGGGCTCCTCCTTCGAGCGACGCGTCTTCGAACGACGCCTCGTACTGCGCGCGCCAGGCCTTCTGCTGGTCGATCAGCGGATGCGGATCGCTGTACACGTGGTCGAACATCTTGTCCGGGCTGGGCAGCCCCAGCTCGACCGTACGGGCGCGCAGATCCTCCGCGGCATCCGCCGCCTCGGCCTCGACGTCGGCGAAGAGCTGCGCCGAGGCACCGCGTCCTTCGAGGAACGCGCGCATCCGGACGATGGGGTCGCGACCGGCCCAGTACTGCTCCTCGTCGCTGCCGCGGTACTTCGTCGGGTCGTCGCTGGTGGTGTGCGCGCCGAGCCGGTAGGTGACGGCCTCGATCGCCTGCGGACCTTTGCCGGCACGGGCCTCGTCGAGAGCCGCGCGCGAGACCGCATAGCTGGCGAGCACGTCGTTGCCGTCGACCCGGACGCTCGGGATGCCGTAGCCCGCGCTGCGCTGCACCAGCGGCACACGCGACTGCGTGGAGACGGGCACGGAGATCGCCCAGTGGTTGTTCTGGAGGAAGAAGACGGTCGGCGCCTGGTAGCTCGCGGCGAAGACCATCGCCTCGTGCACGTCTCCCTGGCTGGACGCACCGTCGCCGTAGTAGACGATGACCGCTTCGTCGCGGTCCGGGTCGCCTGTACCGGTGCGGCCGTCGAACGCGAGACCCATCCCGTAGCCGGCCGCGTGCAGCACCTGCGACCCGAGCACGAGGGTGTACAGCCGGGTATTGCCGTTCTTGGGGTCGGTGGGGTCCCACCCGCCGTGCGAGACACCACGCATCAGCTTGATGATGTCGACCGGGTCGACGCCGCGGATGCGGGTCACCGCGTGCTCGCGGTACGAAGGGAAGATCGTGTCCTGGGCACGAGCCGCACGACCGGAGCCGACCTGCGCCGCCTCCTGCCCCCGGCTCGGCGGCCACAGCGCCAGCTGCCCCTGCCTCTGCAGGTTCGTCGCCTGGGTGTCGATCGCGCGGATGACGACCATGTCCCGGTAGAACTGCTCGAGTTCGGCGTCGCCGATCGCTTCGATCAGGGGAAGGTACCGTTCTGCGGCGGCGGACGGGGCGTACCGTCCGGTCTCGTCCAGAACGCTCACAAGGGGTGTCTCGGAGGTGGTCACGCTCTCACGCTACCCGCGCCCGCATGCGTCGTCACGCATACCTAGGACGCCCTTGTAACTGCCCGGAACCCGGAGAAAACCGCGGAAAACCGCCCCGGGCCGGTGCGGCGACGGCTCAGCGGACCGAAGCGGCCACCTCGAGCACGCGGGTGATGGAGCCCTCCTCGCCCACCGAGATGCGGATGCCGTCCCCCGAGAACGGCCGGACGATGAGGTCGTTCTCGACGAAGGCCGCAGCGACCTCGTCGGTGCGCTCTCCCGCGGGCAGCCAGACGAAGTTGGACTGGGAGTCGGGGACGTCCCAGCCCTGTGCGCGGAGGCCCTCGACCAGGCGGGCGCGTCGCTCGACGATCACGGCGACACGCTCCAGCAGCTCGGGCTCGGCGTCGAGGCTCGCGATCGCGGCGTTCTCGGCGGCGGACGTGACCGAGAGGGGGATGCCGGTGGTGCGCGCGGCGTCGAGCACCTTCTCGTGGCCGATCGCGTAGCCGACGCGGAGGCCGGCGAGGCCGTAGGCCTTCGAGAAGGTGCGCAGCACCACGACGTTCGGGTGCTGCTCGAACACGCGCTCGGCGAGACCGTCGACCGCGTCGGGCGCCGTGACGAACTCGGCGTACGCCTCGTCGAGGATGATCAGGACATCGTTCGGGACGCGCTCGACGAAGGCGGTGAACTCGGCCGACGTGATGATCGGACCGGTCGGGTTGTTGGGCGTGCACAGGATGATCGCACGGGTGCGGTCGGTCACGGCGTCCACCATCGCGTCGAGGTCGTGGCGGGAGTCGGCGGTGAGCGGAACCTGCACCCCGGTCGCGCCCGCCACGAGCGGCAGGCTCGGGTAGGCCTCGAAGGAACGCCAGGCGTAGATGACCTCATCGCCGACCGATGCGGTCGCGAGGATCAGCTGGTGCAGGATCGACACGCTGCCGGAAGCGACGTGCACCTGGTCGGGCTCGACCCCGTAACGGGCTCCGAGACGCGCGCGCAGGCGGCCGGCGGTGGCATCCGGGTAGCGGTTGATCGGCGTCGTGCTCTGCAGGGCTTCGAGCACCGATGGCAGCGGATCGAAGGGGTTCTCGTTGCTCGACAGCTTGAACGCGTCGGGCCCTGCCTGCTTGCCCTGACGATACGGCGCGAGAGCGGCGATGGCGGGACGGATGCGGGGCAGGATCGGCTCGGTCACGAGGTCGAGTCTACGAGGGCAGCAGGCTCTTCCCCGGCGGCTTCTCCCCTGTCGACGACCGATTCGCGGTAGCACCATTCTGGTATGGCGATGACGGTGCGACTTCCGGAAGAACTCGATGCTCAGCTCGAGGCGATCGCGCGCGCCCGGCACACCTCGAAGCACGCGGTGATCATCGAGGCGGCGACGCGCTTCGCGAACAGCGAGTCGAAGACGGATCGCGTGCTCTCCATCGCGGACGAGATCACCGAGGGCTACCAGGCCCTCGCCCTGATCGCGAAGCTCGGCCTGCACGTCCGCGACGAAGGACTGCTCTTCTCCGCGCTCGCTCGACCATCCGCAGGGATGTTCGGCGCCGACGCGTACCCGACGTTCGAAGCGAAGGCCGCCGCGCTGATCAGTTCGGTAGCTCAGAACCACGCGCTGTTCGATGGCAACGAGCGCGTCTCGCTCTGCCTCACCTTCATCTTCATCCGACTCAACGGCTACGAGCCGACGTTCACGAACGACGAGGCATTCGACCTCGTCCTCGACGTCGCACAGAGTCGGTTGGACTTGAAGCAGATCGCGCAGCTCATTGCCGCCCATATCCGGGAAGACACGGCGCGCTGACATCTCGCGGGCGTCCGTGGGACACTGGTCGGACTATGCGCTTCATCATCCGCGTCGTCGTCAACGCCTTCGCCCTCTGGGTCGTCACGCTCATCCCCGCCCTGCAGGTCGTGATCACCGCCTTCCCGCCCGGCGAGACGCTGCAACTGGTGCTGACCCTGCTCGCGGTGGCCGCGATCTTCGCCCTCGTGAACACGATCATCGGCACCGTGGTGAAGATCGTCGCGTTCCCGCTCTACATCATCACGTTCGGGCTGATCGGGTTCCTGATCAACGGCTTCCTGCTGTGGCTGACGGCCTGGATCACGAGTGGCTTCGGCTGGGGCCTGACGGTCGGCGACTTCTGGTGGGGCGTGGTGGCCGCGCTCATCATCTCGGTCATCAACGGCATCTTCGGCTTCATCCTGCGCCCGCAGAGCAAGAGCCGCCGCGACTGAGGAAGCGCGCTCCTCCAGCCGCTCGAAAAGCAGCCGGCTGATCTCGATGTCGGTCATCACCCCTTTCGCTCGGCGTGGTACTCGGTCCGCTCGACTTCGACCGCCTGGCCGAGCCCTTTCCAGTAGTCATCGAGAGCCTCAGCGCGGGGATCGTCCGACGCATCCACCATCTCCGCCGTCTCGATGTAGGTCTCGAGATGGTGGGTCTGCAACTGCAGATCCTGGAATCCGTCGTGCGGGTCCCCTTCGCGCGACGCCGTGAAGCTGTCGGGGGATCCCGTGCCCGCCGCGGAGCCCCCGGCGGCGAGCGCCGAGACGACGTCGTCGGTGTGGCGGAGCTGGATCAGGGTCTGATCCTCTCCGAGCGTCGGTTCGGTCGGGCTCCCCGCGGTCAGCTGCATCGACACCTCGAAGTCGCTCTCCATCGCGAGACGGGCGGCGATCATCCCGCCCTGGGAATGCGCGACCACGTCGACCTGGTCGCCCGGCTTCGCCCCCGCCGCGCCCAACGCGTCGACCGTGGCCTGATACGACGCCGATGCGCGGCCCTGATAGAGCTCGATGTTCGACTTCATGTCCCACGGCTCGGACTTCCCCGACCGCCACGGCAGGGACTCCTGAGTCCCGGCGACGTAGGCCACATACCGGGTCGCCCCACCGACCATCGTGTATTTCTCGACCGCGACCTGCGAGGCCGCTCCCGGTATGCGACGGAATGCCGCAGCGAGGCCGGCAGGCGCATTCGGAGCCGACGTCTTCACGGGCATCACCTGCACGGGATCCGCCACTCCCGACAGCTTCGTCCCCGGCCGGACCGTGCCGAACCCGGATGCGACGCCCACCATGGCCCCGGCGAGGAACAGCGGCGGGAGCGCCCCCGCCAGGTCGTACTGCTCGCCCAGTCCCTCGAATCGCCGATCCTTCCAGCCGGCCCCCAGCCACTCGGCCATGGTCCCGATCCGTTCGTCATCGGCGACGAGCC